>JBFJYU010000018.1:0-20251 GCA_041622435.1 Thermoplasmatota archaeon
GCCACGGCGGACAAGCTGCGCGAGGCCGGCTTCGAGGAGCTGATGAGCCTCGCGGTTGCCAGCCCCACCGAACTTGCCGAGAAATGCGACATCGGCGAAGGCGTCGCGCAGAAGATCATTGGTGCAGCGCGCAAGCTGGCCGACGTGGGGGGCTTCGAGACGGGCCTGGAGGTGCAGAGCCGGCGCAGCACCGTCAACAAGATCCACACCGGCTCGAAGGCGTTCGACGAACTCATGGGTGGCGGCGTGGAAACGCAGTGCATCACGGAATTTTTTGGTGAATTTGGCTCGTGCAAGACCCAATTTGCTCACCAATTGTGCGTTAACGTCCAAAGGTCCGAAGAAAATGGCGGCCTGGAGGGCCAAGCCTTGTTCATCGACACGGAAAATACGTTCCGGCCCGAGCGCATCACTCAAATGGCCGAAGCCAACGGAATGGATCCCCAGGAGGTCCTAGGCAAGATCCACGTGGCCCGGGCCTTCAACAGCAATCACCAGATGTTGCTGGTTGAGCGCGCGGCAGAGGTGTGTCGAAAATACCCGATTCGCGTCATCGTCGTTGACAGCCTGACGGCCCACTTCCGGGCGGAGTTCGTTGGGAGAGGAACCCTGGCTGAGCGTCAACAAAAACTCAACCGGCACATGCACGATTTGCAGAAACTGGCGGGTCTCAACAATGCGGCCGTCATTGTTACGAATCAGGTGAGTGCGAAGCCGGATGCCTTTTTCGGCGATCCCACTCGCGCCATCGGTGGTCACATCGTCGGTCACACCAGCACCTTCCGAATCTACCTTCGCAAATCGAAGGGCGGAAAGCGTATCTGCCGTCTGATCGACTCGCCGCATTTGCCTGAGGGGGAGGCCGTGGCGATGGTTTGTGAGGAAGGAATTCGAGACTAACGTTTTGGGGTTCCCTCTCTTCCTTTTGCCCTTCTCCGGTCGGATTCATTTCATCCGCCGCGGGCCTTGACCAGGGATGGCAGGTCGAGTTTTCGCAGCGAACGGATGGCCGTGACCGTGGGTACTTGGGCGAGCACGATGACGCCGCCCATGACCGCCAGGACATGCCATAATGGCATGCTGAAGGCTACTTCGCCGACTTCTCCGGCGAAGGTTTGTAGCAGTGCCTGGGCGGCGAGGTAGCCCAACCCGGCCCCCAGCACCGAGGCCACCCCTCCGATGATGAGGTGTTCGATGGCCAGGACCTGGATGAGCACCCGGTCGGGCAGGCCGAGCGCCTTGAGGGTTCCGTGTTCGAAGGCGCGTTCCTGGAGGTTGACGGCGGCCGTGTTGAGGATGACGATGATTCCGAGGATGGCTCCGATGGCGCCGAACAGGATGGCGAACTGGATGCTGTCGCCCAGGGTTTCTTCAAGGCTTTCCTCGACTTCTTCCTTCAGCGTCAGGTCCACGAAGCCCGGCACGTTGGCGAGGTCTTCGCTGCGCGCGGTGCGGCCGCTGGCCACTTCGACGTAGGCGCCGGTGGTGAGCGGGGCGCCGAGGTAGTCTTGAACCGTTTCTCGGGGCAGGTAGATGCTGCTGCCCAGCAGTTCGTTGACGATTCCGGCGAGTTCGACGTCGTGGCGTTGTCCGTCGACGATGAGCGTGAACGGGGATCCGATGGTCAGTCGGTCGCCCGTCGCGTCCTCGACTTGTTGGAGGAAGACCTGGGATGCGACGATGCCGTTGGTGTCGAGCAGGGAGATGTCCCCTTCGATGGCTTCGAGTTCTTTTAGCGAATCTCTGGCCAGTCCTGTCAGGATGATGGGGTCATCCATCCCGTCAACGAGGGCTGGTACGGTAACGAAGGGCTCAGCCTGCGCGATCCAGGAGACCCTGGCCATGGCGTCGGCGACGGCGGCCTGATCCTGGGCCGGTCCAACGGTGACCAGGCCGTCCCACGTGTCCCTTGCCATCTGTTCATCCAGGGCGACGAGGAAGCTGTCGAGCAATCCGATCATCCCGAAGGTGAGGACGATGGAGAGCGCCATGCCGCCGAGCGTGAAGGCGGCGCGGCGGGGGCTGCGGGTCACGTTGCGCAGGGCGAGGCGGGTTGCGAGTTTGACGCGGGCTGTCAGGCGGCGCATCAAGGCGCCGGGGTGGTGGGCGGCCTGGGGTCGCATGGCGGCCGTGATGGGTAGGCGGGCGGCGTGGATGGCGGCGCGCAGGCCGCCGATGGCGCAGGCGCCCACGGCGATGGCGGCGAGCGTCAACAGGATGGATGCCCGCGGCTGGATCAGCAGCACGGGGAATCCGATGATTTCGCGGTACCAGCGGGAGAGCGCGGTGCCTCCGGCGAGGGCGGCGCCGGTGCCCACTGCGGCCCCGATGGCACCGATGAGGACGGCCAGGCCCAGGTAGTGGTTGATGAGACGCCAGCGGCTGGCTCCGAGGGCTCGCAGAACGCCGATGACCGGTCTCTGCGCCAGCACCAGGCGGTCCATGGTTACCGCGATGGTGATGGTGGCGATGACCAGGCCGATGAAGGCGACGATCGGTGAGAGGTCGCGAAAGCCCTCGATGTCGGCCTCCGCGAGTTGGTAGATGAAGGTGTCTTCCCTGGTCTCCACCGTCCTGAAGCCTAGGTCGGCGAAGCGTTCCGGCTGGCCGTCGTACAACTCCACCAGCCGCCGCGCCTTTTCCTCCTCGTCGCCGGTGGTCATGCGCAGGTAGATGTCCGTTGCCAGCCCGTCGGGCGGCCCGGGCGTGCCAAGGCTGGCGGCGGTCAGGCGCTCGAGGTGTTCCTGTTGAACCCACAGGATCGCGCTCGCGCCGGGGTCGAAGATGAGCAGTTGGGGGTTGGTCCAGGGGAACAGGAACTCGGAGTTCAGCGCCATTCCGGACACGTGGAACGTGGTGTTTTCCCCGGCGACCCGGGCCTCCAGGCGCTGTCCTTCGCGAACGTCCCGGGCGTCGGCGAAGCCGGCGTGTAGGAAGGCCGCGTCGTCGGTTCCCAGCGGCCGGATGCCGGCGCGGGCCTTCTCGCCCGGGGTGCACGCGTAGCCCCAGGGTTCGCTCGCGCGCACGCAGAGGTCGTTGATGGTGGGCCAGGCGTGGGCGGGGACACCGATGAACTGGGCCTGCACGTCCGTGCCGTCGACTTCCACCACGCCGGGGAGGCTGAGGCGCGCTGAGGCCTCCGCGACGTGCTGGACGCCCCGTGATCCGAGCAGCGCCGCCGGATCGGCGGGGATCGGTCGCGGCCGATCCAGGGTGATGAACACGTGCGCCAACTGGTTGGCGTCGTACATGTGGTCGTAGCTCTCGCGCAGGTCGCCGTACGATTGGTACAGCGCGCCCGACAGTGCCATGCCGGCCATGACCACCGTAACCAGCAGGCCGATGCGCCCCCGCATGGCCCACGCGTCGCGCCACAGCTTCTTGCGAAGGAGTGACTTCACCGTTCCTCCAGCTTCCCGTCGCGAAGCTCCAGCACCCGCGCGGCGCCGCCCAGGGTGGGGTCGTGGGTCGCCAGGAGGATGGTCATGCCCTCGGCGTTGAGGCCGCGCAACAAGTCGATGACGCCCTGGGACGTGGTGGCGTCCAGGTTGCCGGTTGGTTCGTCGCCGGCCAGCAGGAGTGGCCGCTTCACCAGCGCCCGGGCGACCGCCACGCGCTGCTGTTCGCCGCCGCTGAGTTGGCTGGGAAACCGGTTGGCCTTGTCGGCGAGCCCCACCTGCTCCAGCACGGCGGCGGCCTCGCCCAGGTCTTTGCGGGACTGCAACTCCAGCGCCAGCTCGACGTTTTCCAGCGCCGTCAGGGTCGGAACGAGGTTGTAGAACTGGAACACGTACCCCACCGCGTCTCGGCGGTAGGTGGCCAACTGGCGCGCCGAGGCCGCCGTTACCTCCAGGTCGCCAACGCGCACGGAGCCGGCGTCGGCGCGGTCGATGCCCGCGATGATGTTGAGCAGTGTGGTCTTGCCGCTGCCCGACGGGCCGTACAAGGTCACGAACTCGCCGGCGTCCACCTCCAGGTCGATGCCGCTCAGGACATCCACCGTTACGTCGCCCATGGCGTAGGCCTTCTGGATGCCGCGAGCCTCGATCAGGGGCACGGGCGCCTCCGCAGCGCGCTGAGCAGGAGCGCCACCGCCACGACCGCCATTGCCGGGCCCGGGATGCCGTTGTCTTCCCCACCGGGGCGTGCGCCTAGGTCGAGTTGCACGAACTCCTCGTTGCGCACCCCGTCCACGTCGGTGTAGGCGATCTGCACAACTAGGGGCTCGTCGGCGCCGCTCGGGCTTGCCGGTGAGAAGGTTGCCGTGGTGTGGTCGCCGGGGCGCATGTTGCCGAGGAACACGGCCGCTGCGGGGCGCGTGCTAACCGGGCCATCCGGGCTGATGCGCACCTCGACCGCGTTGGCGATGCCGATGCCGACGTTGCTCACCGTCAGCGTCAACTCGTCGGACGTCCACTCGTCCAGACCGACGCGCAACTGGGATGGCGCGCGAATCTGCACGGCGAACGTGGATGCCGTCGACCCCGCCGTTCCCGTCGTGTCCGTGTACGTGAAGATGACCCGGATCGGAACGATGCCCGTGGCCGCGCTGTTCGGAGCCGCCAGTTGCACGGGCAAATCCGTCGCGGCGCCGGGGCCCAGCCGGTCGAGCCGGAATTCGTTGCCCCGGCCCAGGGGCAGGATGCGCCCCGTCGTCTCCGACCAGTTCCCCCGAATCGAAACCAGCGTCGCGGCGCCCGTGTTGCGAAGCCCCAGCGTGTACTCGGCCGAGCCACCGGGGCGCAGGTCGCCTCCCGTTAGCGGGCCAACCTCCAGGGGTGTCGGCGAGCGGACCTTGAATACAACACTGAACGTCACGCCGTCACCAGCCAGCACCGCCCCGTCCATGTAGAAGTAGCGCAACTCAATTTGCACCGGGTAAAGTCCCGGCGGCGTCGAGGCCGGCACCCAGAAGCCAAACGGCCGCACGACGTTCGTGGCACCCGGCCCCAGCGACCCGACATCCACCCGTTGGGTCGTGTTGATGACGATGCCTTCCACAGAGACGGCCTGCAACGTTATTTGAAATCCCGTCACCGCCCCCACGTTGGTGAGGACCATCTCCAGGGAACCCGACGTGCCCGGCAGCGACTCCAGCGGATCCACCGTTGTTACCGCCTGGATGATCGCCCGCGCGGCCTGCCCCTCGGTCGGGGGAACAAAAACGAGCGCCGCCACCAGCAGCCACGCGAGAGCCGCAGCCCTCATACTGGCCCACCGCCAGCGGCGCGCACCGGGCGGTTCCCCGCGCAGCCGGCGCGTCGCGGGGCGGCCCCTCGCCATGGATGGCGGGTCGCTACGGTCAACGCAATGGCCAACGCCAAGCCTTCAACGCGCGCCGGCAAAGCCATTGCGCGCACTCCCCAGCCCCCACGAAGGGCGTCCCCCGATCCAGCCGGCCCCACCGGTCCCCTGGGCGGGCGTGGCGCCCTGTGGCCGGCTCCCCTGGCCGCCTACGGCTCCCAGGCGATGACGCAACCGCATTGCCGGCATTCGAGCATGCCCGGCAGGTTCAGAGGTGCGTCCGGATCGACCGGCTCCACCACCACATCCTCCGGCCGGGGGGCCTCCAGGCGGCGCCCCCCACAACGGGGACAACTGTCCGGCACCAATTCGACATCCACTGGAATGGTCTTGGTGGCCATGCCCCCACGTTGCGGGCCACTGGCCATGAACCCTCGCCCCCGGCATGCCCGGGGTGGGCCGATGCGGTCCGTCGGCACCCCGCGCCCAGCCCGGCTGCTTGCGGCCCGCCGCACCGCCAGGCACTGCGGTCCAGCCCCGTTCGCCAGGGCTGCCAGCCCGGGGGCGACATGCCCGATGGGGAGCGCGGGTTGAAGGGTCCCGGCCCCTCCTCCCAAGCGCTATACCTCGCCGACGCCAACCATCGTCCGAGTGCGCCATGTCCGAAACCTGCAAGGCCTGCGCGAGCGCAGGCTCCCCCGCAAGCCCCGTCCTCACACTACGCGAGATCGGACCCAGCCGCCCGCGCAAGGGGCTACTTCACCTCTGCACGTCGTGCGTGAACCGCCGCCAGCGAGCTCGCTGGAGCCCCGAAGTGGGAGGAACCCGGGTTCGCGACGCGCTGCTTGCGCCGCCCTACCACTCGGGTCGTTTCACGTACCTCCAGGATCCCACGGGTACCGTGTACCTGCTGCGGCTACGCACCGAGTGGGTGCACGCGCACGAGGTCAGCCCGCCGCGAGCGCCGCTGGTGAGTTGAAGCGCCGCCGTCAGGCCCGCAGCTTCACGGCCTTGCGAGCCGCCTCTGCCACGTGGCCTGCGGAAAGGCCGTACTTGTCCATGAGCGCCTGGCCGCTGCCGGACTCGCCAAACGTGTCCTGCGTGCCGACGCGGTGGACCGGGACCGGATAGCGCTCCGACAGGGCCTCCAGGCACGCCGAACCGAATCCGCCGATGATGTTGTGCTCCTCCGCCGTCACCAAAGCCCCCGATTTGCGCGCCGCCTTCTCCAGCGCGTCGCCGTCCATGGGCTTGATGGTCGGGAAGTGGAGGTGGCCCACATCGAGGCCGTCGGCGCGAAGCCGCTCGACCGCTTCGATGGTGTAGCCGGTCATGCTTCCCGTCGAGCAGATGGTCAAGTCGTCCCCCGGGTCCTGCAGCGTGAGCGCCTTGCCCACCTCGAACTCCTCATAGCGCTCGAAGAGAACCGGTTCGTCGCTGCGCCCGCAGCGCACGTACGCCGGGCCATTCTTGGCGACGGCCGCCTTGAGCACCTGCCCCATCTCCGTGGCGTCCGCAGGCGCGAACACCCAGAAGTTGGGCAGCATCCGCATGAGGCCGATGTCCTCCAGCATCTGGTGGGTCGCGCCGTCGCCGCCCACGCTGATGCCGGCGTGGGTGGCGTAGATCGTGACGTCGTGGTTGGCATAGGCGACGCTCTGCCGGATCACGTTGTAGCACTGGCCGGTGGCAAACGCGGCGAAGGTGGCGGCGATGGCCTTCTTGCCTGCGGCGGCGAAGCCAGCGGCGACACCCATCATGTTCTGCTCGCTGATGCCCATGTCGAAGAACCGATTCGGGAACGTCTGTCCGAAGCGGATCGTCTTCGTGGACAAGGCCAGGTCGGCGTCCAGCACGACCACGCGCTCGTCGTGGCGGCCGATGTCGATGAGCACGTGGCTGGCCGCGTCCCGCAGGCTCTTCTTGTGCGTGAACTCCGGGTACAACGTGGCCTTCATGGGGCCACCTCCTCGTTGGCGGCCATCGGCCGAACCCACTCGGGCACCCCGCTGATGCCCGTGAAGGGGCCTTCCACGCCGGCGGCCTTGGCGGCGCGCTCGGCGTCCTCGTTCATGATCCGGAGTTCTTCCTTGGCGATGGCGTACTCCTCCGGGTTGGGGGGTCGGCCGTGGAAGCTGATGCTGCCCTCCATGAAGGAGACGCCCTTGCCCTTGACGGTGCGCGCCAGGATGAGTGTCGGGCGGCCGCGAACGTGGTCGGCCTCGTCCAGGGCGTCGAGGATCTGGTCGAAGTCGTGGCCGTCGATGTCGATGACGTGCCAGCCGAAGGCGATGTACTTGGCCGCGATGTCCCGCAGCGCCATGATCTGCTCGGTCGGACCATCGATCTGCAGACCGTTCCGGTCCAGGATGGCGACCAGGTTGTCGGCCTTGTAATGGGCGGCTGCGGCGACCGCCTCCCAGATCTGGCCCTCTTGCTGCTCGCCATCGCCCATGAGGCAGTAGACTCGGAAGTCCTTGTCGTCCAACTTGGCCGCCAGCGCCATGCCCAAGGCGCCGCTGAGGCCCTGGCCGAGGCTGCCGGTGGTGTACTCCAGGCAGTCGAGCTTGGCCTTGCAGGGGTGCCCTTGCAGGCGGCTGCCGATCTTGCGGAAGGTGTAGATCTCCTCGTGGGGGATGTACCCCGCTTGAGCGAATGCGCTGTAGAGGACCGGGCACGCGTGGCCCTTGGACTGCACGTAGCGGTCGCGTGCGTCCCACCGCGCGTCGCCGGGGTCATGGCGCATGTGGTGGAAGAACAGGGTCGCCACGATATCGGTGGCGGACAGGCTGCCGCCGATGTGGCCGCTGTTGGCGGCCGTGACCATCTCCACGACGTCGCGCCGGATGCGTGCTGCGTGGACGGCGAGGCGCAAGCGCGTGGTCTCGCGGGGCTCGGGGATCAGGGTGCCGTTGCGGGGCATGGCTCCAAGCCGGCCGACGCGGGCCGACATTAAAGGCTCATCTGGGACGAGGCCGCCTGCGCGGTGCGTCGATCGTGCCCGGGGGCAGCCTGGTGGGACTGGCCAGAGGTCGATTCGCGACGTTTTCATGGCAGGCGGGCGCTGCGGCGATTCCATGGCGGACGCCTGTCCCGATTGCAGCTCGATCCACGCGGCCGGCGCGGCGGCTTGTGGCAGCGACCCTCTGGAAAGCGAGCGGCCGGGGCCGGGACCACACGGGGTGGCCGAGGCGCGTGAATCGCCCGAGTCTGTCGGCGCCGAGGCGCCGATTGGGCTGGCGGCGACGACCCCCGATGGCCCTCCAGCGGGGCGACACCGATCCTTCCTGGTGTCGTTGGTGCTGGTCGTGCTCACGCTGGGCCTGTACGGCCTCTACTACCACTACAAGGTCTTCGAGGAGGTGGATCGCCAGGAGGGCCAGCGGCACATGGCGGGCTTCTACGTTTCAATCGTCGCCATCCAGCTCCTTGCGGCTTTCGTGGCCACTGGGGTGGCGGGCGCGGCCGGCGCGGCCGGCGCGGGGCCCGAGTTCGCTAACGCGGGGCAGCCGCCTGAACCCGAGCAACCGTTGCCGGCCCAGCCCCCGATCCCGACACGCCCCTCCCCGGACGCGCCTGAAGGCCGCATGGCGCCGCCGGCCTTCATCTTGGGGTTGATTGGAACGCTCGGCTGGTGCGCCTACATTCTCATGGAGGCGGCGGTGCTCAACCAAGGGCTGGTTCGCCACGGGCAGCACCCGGCGGCCACGTTCCTCGTCCCACTGACGGCGCTGGGAGGCTTCTTCGCCAGCCACCTGCGCGCCTCCTTCGGCGTCGTGCTGCTGCTTGCGCTCCTGGGGCTCATCGGATACGCGCTCCTTCAGGATGGCCTGAACCGTTACTGGACTGCGGTTGCGTCAGGGGAACCGCCGGAGGCGGCAGGCACGGCGCAGCCGGCCGGCGGTTGAGGCGCCGCCGCAGCGCTGCCGGACGCCACAAGCTTCAAGGAGCATGCCAGCACGCCAGGAGGCATGGAACTGTTGCGCACCCTGGCCATCGCCGTGCCGCTACTGGTCGCCGGCCTGGCCGGCTGCCTGTCCGACGATGGTAGCGACGACGCCGAGCCCCTCGAGAGCCTCCCCTACGCGTCCGGCCTGATCCCCGTGGCGCCGGACCCGGAGACGTTCCTGGGCACCGTCGCGAACGACCACCTCACCGGCGCCACCGGCCACCTGGGTCACCAGCTCGCCGAACTTCACAGCGGCGGCCACAACCTGGACCTGCTCGGTTTCAACGACCTCTCCAAGGACCTCATGACGCCCTCGGGCGGCTTCACGGAAGTCCACGTCGTCGGCGACCTTGCCGTCGTCAGCAGTCTCACCAGCCAGCGCGGCGTCACGCTCCTGAACGTTAGCGACCCCGCCAACATGGAGGTCCTGGCCCACATCTACAACCTGGACGACAACTGGGACGCCCGCCTCAGCGAGGACGGCAAGTACCTGTTCCTGGGTTGCCAGGGCAGCCAGGCCTTCGACTGCACCGGCCTCGACGAGAGCGGCGAAAGCCCCGAGATTACCGGCGGCGGCGCCTGCGTCCCGCTCAACACGTGCCCCGGCGGCATCGCCGTGTACGACCTCGCGAGCCCCGAGAACCCCAAGTTCCTCGGCTACCTGCCCATGGGCTTCACGCACAACGTGTTCACGTACATGAAGGACGGATTCTACTACTTCGTCAACTCCGTTGGCAACATCGCCGAATTCGACCCCGTCAACGTGACCTTCGAGCAGGCGAGCAGCGAAATCCAGGGCGTACACGACATCGCTGTCCAAAAGCACCCCCTCACCGGCGACTGGCTCCTCTACACCGGCGCCGGCCGCTTCATGAGCATCTGGAACGTCAACGACCCGTTCCACCCCGAACTCATCGGTAGCGTCGAGGGCGACGACGAAACCGCCGCCATGTGGCACGAGCAGACCCCGCTGCCCTGCCTGATCGATGGCCGCCACATCACCGTCGGCGCCGGCGAACGGGGCGGTGGCGAGCCCGAGGCCGTGGCAGTCGTGGACACCACCAACCCCGTGGCACCTGTGGTGCTCGGCGAGTGGAAGATTCCCGACTTCGACTCCCTGACCGGCCAGAACAACTACCGCTTCAGCCTGCACAACGTGGATGGCAACTGCGACGGCCAAGTCGCCGTCGGCCACTACCATGCCGGTGTCTGGGTGTTTGACGTGAGCACCGTCGAGCGCATGGAAGAGCCCGTGACTCTGGGCTACTACCAGCCCCACGAGCGCACAGCCTCCATGGGCTGGAGTCCCGTCGTGACGGCCCCCATCGGCGCCCTCGTCTCCCTGGACACGCCCAACGTCTGGACCGCCCAGTGGGGCGCCGACGGCACCCTGTTCATCCCGGACATGACCACCGGCCTCTACGCGCTGAAGCCCACCTGGGAGTTCGAGAACACGGCCGACGGCAACTGAGCCGCCAGCACACCCTTCTCCGCTTCTCCCGACCGATCCGCTGCCCCGGTTGAGGCCTTGGCCCCGGGGGTGCCCGGGGCGGCTTTCCCGGCGACGCTACGTCCCGCGCGCCCCCTGCGGAGCCCACGGGCCACGTCCGTCGCAGGAGGCCCGCGGCCCGAAGGGGCCCGGCGGCACCGTTAAGGGCTCGCGAGTCAAGAACATCCCCAAACCATGGCGCCAGGTCAAGGGTCCGTCTTGCCCGCACGTCCCGGCGAGGAGGCGGCGCACGATGGCCCCACGTGAAGATGAGCCGCCCGTGGACTCCCACGGCCGCCCGCTGCGCAAGCTGTTTGAGGTATGGACCTCGGCCGAGGGGCCCAGCGCCGGCTTCCTGGTAACCGTGTTCTTCCACAAGAACCCCGGCGCCCGCGAAACCCTTGAAACCCTGGCCAGGCGGCTGGGCATTTCAGAAGCGGCCCTGCGCGACACCGTCGCCGACCACATCGCCGCCGGCGTCCTGTCGGAGAAAAAAGCCAATGGGCAAACCATCCTCGTCTACGACGAGTCACGCCGCGACGAAGTGGCCGACCTGATCTCGCAGGTGCTCAAGAGCCGCGAGGGCAGGGAGGGCGGCGACGACTAGGGCGCCGCGCCATGCGAGGCCTTCATGATGCCCCACCCAGTGCGCCCGCCCGTGACCCAACTGATGACACGCCCCGGCCGGAGGCTGCGGCCATGCTGAAGGTTGCCCCCTCCATCCTGTCGGCCGACTTCGCCGAGTTGGGCGCAGGCGTGCGCACCGTGGCCGACGCCGGCGCCGACTGGATCCACGTTGATGTCATGGACGGCCGGTTCGTCCCCAACATCACCATCGGACCCATGGTCGCCAAGGCCATCCGGCCCCACACCGATTTGCCGATGGACTGCCATCTCATGATCGTCGAGCCCGAGCGCTACGTCGCAGACTTCGCCAAGGCCGGCGCCGACTCGATCACGGTCCATGCAGAGGCGTGCCCCCACCTGCACCGTACCGTCCAGCAACTCAAGGACCTCGGCGTTCGCGCCGGCGTCGCGCTGAACCCCCACACGCCCCCCAGCGTCCTCGAGTACGTCATTCGCGACATCGACTTGGTGCTGTGCATGACGGTCAACCCCGGCTTCGGCGGCCAGTCGTTCATCCCGGAGGTCGTCCCCAAGATTCGCGCCGTCGCCGAGATGGCCAAGCGCGCCAACCGCGACGAACCCCTCGAAATCCAGGTCGACGGCGGCATCAACGGCGAGACCGCCCGCACTTGCGAACGCGCAGGCGCAACCGTCGCCGTCGCGGGTTCGTTCATCTACGGCGCTAGTGACCGGGCGGCCGCCATCCGCGCCGTGAGGGGCAACCAGTCGCCCCTCCAGCTCGCTTAGGGGTGCCGAAATGAAGACACGGTTTCGACGCCGTTTCGACGACTCCCCTCCTGGTGCGTAGTCAAGGGCACCAAACGAGTTTTAAACCTTGAACCAGCGTGCTAGCTTGGATGAAGGCCGGTTGGTACCTCCCGTTCGCCCTGCTCACCGCGCTCGTCGTGGCCGCGCCAGCCCTCGGCGCGCTGGGCAGCCTCGAAGTGAGAGCTGAACTACCACTGGTCATCGAAGGCGACCGCTCGGCATCAACGCCGGATGGCGCCTTGCTGCTCCAAGGTGACGGCGGCATCCTGCACACCACGATCAACGCCGACGACGGCGACCTGTACCGCGTCGTCCACCGCTCCTTCTTCTACCGGGTCACCGACGACCCGGACGCGAGGGTCACCGTCGGCGAGCGCTCCGACCGCTTCAAGATCGACTTGGAGGGCGGCAAAGCCACGCTCATCGAGCGCTTGGACGACTTCCGCATGCTGGCCTACGACGCCGGCATCACCATGGAGCGCGGCGCCGGTGGCGAGCCCCTGCTCGTCGGCGCGCTCACCCAGGATCTGAGCGTGCGCAGCGAGGTTGACTACACCGTCCAGGCCAAGCTACTCGACAACCGCCCGGTTCCGTTCCAGTACACCATCGACGCCGGCACGTACCAGGCCCACGCCTCGTCCGGCCGGGCCCACGCAAGCGGCCACTTCGACCTCTTCATGTTCGGTGCGATCCTGGATGTCCAGACGCCCCGCGAAAGCTTCGTGCTCGAAGCCAGTGAGCGCGAGGAGGAGCGACCCGGGTCCGTCTACGACCCCGTCGGCGACTCCTGGATAGGCGTCGGAACCCACACGGAACTGGTCCACGAGTACTTCCAATTCGACGTTCGCGGTGGCGACTTGGCTATCGACTATGCCGGCATTCCCACTACGCTCCACGGCTCCTGGCTCAGCGCCGCGGCCGAGGGCACCGCCCGGATCCCGGAGGCGCAAGGAACGCTGACGATCCAGGACGAGGAGTCGACGACCGTTCACCAGTTGACTGGCGAGGACCTCGAACTGCGGGGCCGCTTCACCCTAGTCCCCTACGGCCTGAGCCACTCCATGACCTCCACGGGCCTGGAGGGCGACGGCGACTTCACCTACGTGAGCTACGGCAAGGAGGCCCACTCGTACGACTGGGCCGAGGCGCTCAAGGTCGTTGGCCTGGGCGCGCTCATCCTTGCGGTGGGTGTGTGGCTCTGGGGCCAGGCCAAGGCGGTGCTCGGCGCCGGCGGTCTCGCCGTGGCCGGCTACGCCCGCGTGCAGGGACGTGCCGTCCTGGAGCACCCTGGTCGCCAGCAGGTGTACGAGGCGGTCCGCTCCCACCCGGGCATCAGCATGGTCGAGTTGTCCGAACTCGTTGGCTTCGGCGGTTCGACGCTCAACTACCACCTGCGTGTCCTGGAGAAGAACCAGCTCCTGATCAGCATCAAAGATGGCCGGTACGTGCGCTTCTTCGACCAACAGAGCGGCCTGTACTCGAATGGCCGAAAGCAGGTTGTCGCGGCCCTGCGCAACAAGACGACCAGCGCCATCGCCAAGCACATCGTCGAGCACCCAGGTGTCCCCCAGTGCGATGTGGCGGCCGAATTCGGCATCGCCGCAAGCACGGTCAACTGGCACGTCAAGCGCCTCACGGATGCGGGCCTTGTGGAGAAGCGCCGCGACCGCCACTTCACCCGGTACTTCCTGGGTGAGGCGTGGTCCCGGCTGCCGGCTGAGGAAGCCGCGCGCCACGGACTTGGTGCCTAAGGGCCTCTGCGGGCGCGGGCTCGACGCCCCCTGGGGGCGATGGCCTTGCGCAAAAGTGTTTACCGCCGGGGTCGGCTTCGGGAGGATGTGCCGCACAGCCGCGCCGTCGGAGCCCTCCTGCTCGTTGCTCTACTCTTCGTCTCGGTCCCTCCGGGGTCTGCCGAGAACACGGGCATCACGATGAGGCTGGCCAGTGTCCAATGGGTCTATGGCCCCGAGGCCTGGAAGGACGACGCCGCATGGGCTCCTGCGCCCGCGGCCCCGGCTGGGTTCTGGCGGGCGAGCCTCGGCCTGAGGCTGGAGGTTGCCATCGAGCTGGAACTGCCCGCCAGTCCCGCGCAAAAGGAGGTTACGGCGACGTTGACCGATGGCTTGACGGTCGTCGAGGGTGCCCGATACGCCGGCGCGCAGCAGCACGTGTTCTACTTCGATGTCGATGGCCAGCGGGGTGTCGGACCTGCCGCAGCCACGGCTCCCCTGGCCGCGACGCCTTGGACGCTGGAAGTGACTGCGCAGGAGTCGGCGGGCCCTGGCGGAGCCCCGTTCCCGCTTGGCAACGCGACGGCAAGGATTCTGCCGATGGGTGTGTCGCTGGAGGGCGCGTTGCTCAACGGTGCCACGGCGCCGGCGATCCGCGTCCCCGAGGCCCATCTGCCGCGTTTTCGTGATGTCGCCGCCGGGCCGGACGTGTGGTTGCCTTCGGGTACGTTGGGGCCGTCCCATCGGCTCGTGCCACGGGTGGCGACCGGGATTCCCGGCGCTTCCGTCGAGTGGACGGCTTGGGCGGCACGTGGCGATCCGGTGAGGGTGCCCGAACTGCCCGATTCGCCTGGCCAACCGACCCCGGTCGACGGCGTGGCCGCTGATTTGGCCGCCGGGGCCACCCGGTTCGTTCAGGTGCCGCTGGGCTCTACCGTGGCGGACGACCGGGGGATCGCCCGCGTCCTGCTCGAAGCCTCCGAACTCGCTGACGCCGTGGGCGTCGCTCAGGATCTTCTGGTGGTGTCGGCCACGACCCAACAGGGGAACAGCGGCGGTGGCGTGGCGTTCCTGGTCGGTTTCGCGCCGGATGCGCCGGCCGTTCGGGGCTTTGCCGCGCCCCAGCCGGGTGAGGTCGGCTCTCTCGGCGTTGGGGTTGATGTTTCGGCCAACGGGACCGCCGCCGGGTTCGGGGAGGTGCTGGCCTTGACGACCACGGGTGGCGAGGGTGGCGAACGCGGCGAGGCGGCCGGCCGCCTTCTCGCGCGGGCTCCCCTGGCCTTCCTGCCCGACGCCACGGGCCGCGCGTACCTGGACACGCGGCCGCTGCGCGCCAGCGCCGAGTCGGGCTACCGCGTCGTTGCCTTCCTTGAGACGCCGCTTGGCGACTACGCCGGCCATGCGACGGCGCTGCGGGGCCTTGAGCCGAGGCTGCAAATCCCGCAGCTTGGCGTCGGCGAGGAGTCGGTCGTGCGGCTGGACCTCCGCAACCGGTTTTCCGACGGTCGAACCGCCGTCGCGCCGGGGCATGACGTCGCCGCGCTGGTTGCGCTGGAAATCGACCGGCAACCCCTCGGCGACCGGCTGGCGGCGGTGCCGGAGGGCGGAACCCTGGCCACGAACTGGCTGGTGAGTCCCCCGCGCGACGGCAGCGTCGACATGCGCGTGACCGTCGACACCGGCGACCTGCTCTTCGAGCAACGAAAGTCGGTGGACGTGCTGACCCGGGAGGCCTACGAGCAACAGCGGGCTCCCTGGTACGACCCGGACCGGCTGGTGCCCTCGCCCGCCATCGGCCTCGCGCTCCTGGCCATCGCCATGGCGGCCCTGGTGCGCCGCCCGCCTTCTCGCAACGGTTAAACCAGATGCCTGTCTCGGCCGCTCCGCTCCCTGGCTGGGGTAGTGTAGCTGGTAAGCATAGCAGATTGTGGTTCTGCTGGCGTGGGTTCAAATCCCGCCCCCGGCCCCTCTTCTTCATGAGCGCTCAACGCCGGACGTGGCTCGACTTCGTGCGCAAGCTGGCAGCGGTGCTGCTCGTGCTGACCTCGATCACCGTCGGGATCGTCGGCTTGGGCTTTGTCACCGGCGGCGACATGCTTGGGCTGGTTTTCCTGGTGGCCGCGCCGGCCGGTGTCCTGGTGGCCACCCGCATCACGCCTGAGGCGGGCAGTAGCGGGTATTGCGACCGTAACCTGTAGCCGCGCGTGGCTATCTTGTGGGGTGCCAGCGAAGGCGTGCTCCGCGCCTCGGCACGCGTGTCTTTGCCGCCCTGATTGTGGGCGATACCGGCGCCTGCGACGGGCTCGGGGGCTCATCGACGTGCAGTCGTGCTGGGCCCGTACGTCCTGTGACGGTCGCCGCTCCAACCCGTTTTTAGCCGGCCGGCTTTGGCCGCGCCGTGGACCCGGTCACGTTCGAGATCGCAACCGTCAGCCGCGTCATGGCGGCCCTTCTGGGCGGCGCGGTCGCGATCTACGCAGTGCTCGTGGCGGGCTACACGCGCAACGCGTTCCGGGTGCGGCTGACCGACCGCTGGTCGGCCTTCCTGGCCACGATCGTGCTGGCGCTGCTGGCGCTGCTGCTGTTCACTCGCGGCGCCGAAATCCTGCCCGCCCCGCTGTCCGTGTGGGCGTTTGCCACGTGCATCATTGGCATCGTGTTCACGCTAACCTTCACGCTGGGCCGCTACCAGGATCAGATTGACCGGTTCAGGAGCCGCTTCGGCGACCGGCTCAACGACCTCATGGAAGCCACGATTCCAGAGGATCGGCTGGCCCGGCTGCGCGGTCTGAGGGAGCGCTTCAACTGGGGCCACGAGGAGCGGCGCAAGCTTCCGCACCTGCTCATGGGCCTGTTTCTTGCCATCTACCTGGCGCTGGGCTACCTGGTCCTGCGTGGCGTGTGGAATCTGACGTACGGCGGCCGACCCGGCGACCTGACCGGTGAGAGCATCCACAACTTGTACGCCGCCAGCCATGGCTCGTGGCTTGTGGCGGGCCACCAGTTTGGCTTGTTCTGCCTGTTCCTGCTCCTGTTCGTCATCCTGCCGCCGGAACTGCTGCGCCTCAAGTACCCCGAGCTTAGCTATCCGTTCAAACAGATCATTCTCAGCCGCATGCGCGAGCGCGAATACGGCCTCTTCGTCGCCCACTTCTACATCACGGCGACCATGCCGCTGGCGGTGTTGTGGGTCACCCGCAACCCGGAGGACTGGCACCGCACGATTCCGGCGGTTCTCGCGATTTTCGGCGTGACGGTCTTCGCCGACGCCGCCAGTGCGCTGTTTGGAAAGCGATTTGGCCGCCGCAAGTGGTTCCACAACCCGGACAAGAGCTACATCGGCACGACCGCCGGGACCTTGGTGGCCTTCGGCGCGGCGCTGCCGTTCGTTGGCATTCCCATGGCTGTCATCGCCGCTGCGGTGTTCCTGATCATTGACGTGGTGGGGCCCGTTCCGATTCCCATCACGGACAACATCCTGAACCCGTTGGCGCTGGCCGGCGCTTTCTGGGCGCTGGAGGATTACCTGCAGCCCATGTTCCCGTTCTACTGACTCCCGCCGGCCGCTCAGACGCCGATGCTGGCGGCCGAGCCCCGGTGGTTGTAACGGCGTTCGACGAGTTGGAAGCGCTGCTGGTGGAGCCGGTTGGCGACCAGGTAGTAGAGGCCGGCGAAGGCGCCGGCGGGCAGCAGCGGGATCGTGAAGCCCCAGCGCATGACCTCGAGTGTCACGGCGTCATCGACACCGTTTCCCAGCAGGGTGGTGAAGACCACGAATTCGAGCGCCAGGCTCAATGCGTAGAACAGGATGCCGTTGGCGAGCGTCATCTGCCGTTCGAGCGCGTCGACCTCGCGGCGCAGCACGAGGAACGGATCGCCGCGGATGGCGTCTTCGAGGCTCATGACGATGCCGCGGCTGCGGCGTTCCAGAGACCGGTCGACGACGTAGACGGCGATGATGACGGCGAAGATGGCGGCGAAGAACAGGCTGATGGTGACCAGCGGGGAGAGGAAGCCTGGGTTGTTGCGGTTGTACGCTGCGAGGCCCCAGCCGAGGACTGTGGCCGCGAGGGCCATGAAGCCGAGCCAGCCGCGGGTGTCTTCCAGTGGGACGCTGCCGGTGCGGTGGACGGCCATGCGCGTGCGGGCGGCGGCGCCTTCCACGGGCGATGCCGAAACGCGGGTCGACACGCGGCCGTGGTGGACCATGAGGCTGTCCCCGCTGCGCTCCAGGTTGCCGCGCAGGCGGCCCGCGACGATGCCGGCGCCGTTCAGGTAGACCTCGGCGGCGTCGAGGGCGTCGTGGGGCGTGCGCTCGACGGTGAACGTCTGCTCCCATTCCGGGCCTTCGTCGTCGTTGGGCGCGCGCAGCGGTACCATGGGACGGCGTTGCAAGCCGGCCCCGGTTCAGGATGGTTTCGGTGGGGGACTTATCCATAGGGGGTGGCGCGGTGTCGGGCTCCGGGAACGGCGCGGCTCGGCTGCGGAGCCGGGCGTCGCGTGCGGCGCGGTTGTGCGGGTTCGTGCAACCCTTAACGCGGCGATGGCCATCGCGCGTCCGTGAGCACCCGCGTGGCCCTCGTGGCAGCCGGCATGAGCGATTTTGGTAACCGGCCGGCCCATTCGCCGGCGGACCTGTTCCGGGAGGCCTGGGATCGCATGGCGGCGAGCATCGATCGGCCGGGTTGGCATGGCGAATTGGATGAGGCGTGGATCGGGACGGTGGGCTTCGGCGGCCACCAGCCCGGCAACAGCGCCGCCCTGTTCCTGGAAGCGGTGGGGGCGCAGGGTCCGCCGGCGCACAGGGTTGAGAATGCGTGCGCCAGCAGCGGGTTCGCCATTCGGGACGCTGTGCTGGCCATTCGCTCGGGGGCCGTGGAGGTGGCGCTGGCCGCCGGCGTCGAGTCGATGAACGCGTTCAGCCCGGCGCACCGTGGTTACTGGCTGGGGGTGTCGGGGGACACGGAGGTGGAGCGCATGTCGGGCCTGACGTTTCCCGGCGTGTACGCCCTGCTGGCGCGGCTGCACATGGACGCGTACGGGACGACGCGGGAGCAGTTGGCGGCGGTGGCGGTGAAGAACCACCGCAACGGCGCCGGCAACCCCCACGCCCAGTTTCAAAAGGAAATCACACTGGAGAAGGCGCTGGGCGCCGCGACGGTGGCGGAGCCACTGGGCTTGTTCGACTGCTGCGGCACCACCGACGGGGCGGCGGCGCTCCTGCTGGTGTCCGAGGACCGCGTGGGCGAGTTCACCGACCGGCCGGTGTGGCTAACCGGGTCCGGCGCCGCCACGGATACCCTGGCCCTGCACGACCGGGCAGACCTCACCAGCTTGGGCGCGACCCGGCGCGCGGCGCAGGGGGCCCTCGCAGAGGCGGGCCACTCGGTCGCCCGGGTGGACCTGGCGGAGGTTCACGACTGCTTCACCATCGCGGAAATCCTTGCCACCGAGGACCTAGGCCTAGTACCCAAGGGCCTCGGCGGGCCGGCGGCCGCTGCGGGCGACACCGATCACGGCGGCCACGTCGTCGTCAACCCGAGCGGCGGGCTCAAGGCGAAGGGCCATCCGCTGGGCGCCACGGGGGCGGGCCAGGCGGTTGAGGTGTTCGAGCAACTGCGCGGCGAGGCAGGCCGGCGGCAGGTTGAGGGCGCCCGCGTGGCGCTGACGCATAATGTGGGCGGCAGCGGCGCGACGTGCGCAGTCCACCTTTGGGAGGTGGACGAGTGAGGAGTGATGCTGGTGCCTGGACTGCGGGCTGCAAGGGCCGCACGATGGGCGGCAGCGGCGCGACGTGCGCGGTTCACCTCTGGCAAGGGGAGGACGCATGAGCGACCCGGCCGACGCGCCCGAGACGGTTCCTGTCCCGCTGCGCGCCAGCGTCACGGTCCCTCCGACCCTGCGCCACGGCGACCAACTGGTTTGGCGCTTCGACCAGGACCCGCTCACGGCTGCCTGGGACGCGGTGGCCACGGTTGGCCTGCGCCCCGGCTTCGGCCTGAAAACGGCGGGCGTCGAGTTGCCGGGCTGGTGGCTCGAAGCGGCCGGAATCCGGATCGACGACGACGCCCCCCTGGAGTTGGCCCTCCTCGACACGCCTGCGGGCCCCGTCGTCAGCCTGCACCCAACAGGAGTGGCCGTCGACGCGGCCGACTTGGGCAAGGCCGCCCTCGACGCCGCAACCGAACTCAGCGACGAGGAGGCCGACCGCTTGGAGGCCGCACGTGGCAGCGAACCTCGCGAGGCCGACTACCCGCTGGGGGCTCACGTGCCCCTCGCCCGCCACCAACAGGTCACGGCCGAGCGCCTGGCCCTGCCGCCGGGCAAGGTCCTCGCGTGGACCCGGATCGCCAGCGGCCCCAGCGAATTCCAGCGTCGCCTCGAAGCCCACGGGCCCTACCACGTGGTCCTGGTCAACCTGCCCGCCGACGAACACGGCGGCAC
>JBFJYU010000019.1:0-20232 GCA_041622435.1 Thermoplasmatota archaeon
GATGCCATCCTCGGGGCGCTTGTAGATGCTGCCCCGGGGGCACGCGGCCAGGCACGACGGGTACGTGCAGTGGTTGCAAATGCGGGGCATGTAGAACATCCACGGCGAATGTTCGCCCAGCAATCGCATGCCCCTCTGCACCAAGCCGGAAACCTCGTCCTCACCAATGTTGGGGTGAATGTAGTCCTCGTCGTCCGGTCGCCAGCCGAGCACCCGCTCGCCCTCGGGGGCCGCCTCGAAGATCGTCTTTCCATCGTAGCGGTTGCCCGACCACTTCTGCATGCCCAGGGCTTCCAGGATGTGCACGTCGTACGATTGCGGGTAGCCGCCCCACGGCTTCGTCTCGACGTTGTTCCAGAACATGTACTCCTGGCCACGGCCGGACGTCCAGGCATTCTTGCACGCCACCGTGCACGTCTGGCACGCGATGCATTTGTTGGTGTCAAACACCATCCCCATCTGCCGCTCGGGGCGCTGGGGTTCGTACTGGTATTCCATCTCGCGGCCAATTTGCCAATTGTAAGCGGTCGGCATGTCACTCCCTCCTCACGAATCCGCCCGCCATGTACGTCTTCCTCGCCTCGGACTCATAGCCGGGTCGCTGGCCGAGCCGGGCCGGGCGCCAGAGGCCGCCGTCGGGCGAGGCGGCCTCGGCGCGCGTGAATTTCACGAATGACTCCTTGGGCGCGCCGTTGACCGTGTACACATCAACCTCGTACCCGGTGCCCAATTGCTGGCCGAAGAAGTTCTTGCGCACGATTTCGTCGCTCATGAGCACGGGCCGCAGCCAGGCGCGGGTGGCGGATTGATGGGCGCCGTACCGGTACATGGATTGGTAGCCGGTGTCGGGGCTGCGCGCCAATCCATCCTCGTTCTCCTCGTGACCCTTGACGCTGCCAAAGGTGGAGACGTACATGTTGTGGAAGGTGCGAGCGATGCCCGGGGGCGTGCCCGGGTAGTAGCGTGCCCGCAGCAGGCAGCGGGCCACCTTGTATTCCTCGGTGCCCTCTTTCCAGCCGCGATACGGTCGGTCGGCGGGGTCGGCGTCCATCCAGACGTAGTCCCCGTCCTCGATGCCGATGGCCTTGGCGTCCAGGGGGTTGATGTCAACGTACCCTTCGCCCACCCAGGGCATGCGGCGATCGGTGCGGTACAGGTCACCGAAGGGCCCGAACCACGCGGCCAGCATGTCCGTGTCCGCTGGCGTCGTGTGAACGCCGTGGCGGTACTTGGGAGTCAGGTAGATGTGGCTGAAACCTTTCTCGATCAGGGGGTGGTGGGTGTCGCCGAGATCGTCGGCGGTAACCATCACGTTGCGGACCTGGCGCGTTTCGGCATCCAGGTCGCTCGTCTTGAAGCCCCAATCCTCCGGTCGTTTTGGCTTGATGAAGGGGTGCGGTTTGGCGACGAGCGTGTTGGGTTCGTGGAAGGTCGCGTCGACGGGCTCCCGGTGGATGGGAAGATTCTCACCGTGCTCCAGGAAGACCGTTTCGTCGCGGTAGAATTCCAGTCGACCCGTCTTTGTGTACCAGGGTTTGTCCTCGTTGGTCTGCTCCCAGCCCATGGTCTTCGGGCTGGTTCGCGTCATGGCCAGAGCCGGAATTCCCTCGCGGGCCTTGGCGTGCAATTCATCGAAATTGTACCCGGCGGTTGGGGAGCTGGCATCCCACACTCGTTGGATGTATTGTCCCACTTCATCCTTGTAGATGAAATGGAAATAATCCCGGAATCTCCGATCGCCCGTCTCGTCCGCGAGGGCGGCCGCCACACCCGCCACAACCTGCTGGTCGGACTGGGTGTCGTAGAGGCGCTCAAATGGCGTTACCGGCCACACGTACAGGAAGGGATTGGTGACACTGGCCGTGAAGTCCGGCTGTTTCATTTCGGGCCAGCCGTCGACGGCGAAAACGATGTCCGCATATTCGCAACTGGCGGTCCACCACCAGTCGGCGACCGCAATGAATTCCATCTTTGGAATGGTGTTCATGACGACATCGTAATGCCACTTTGCGTTGCCAATGATGCTGTTTGAATTGCTCAGGATCAGACTCTTCGTGGGCGTGGGCATGTGGCTGCCATCGGTGAACAATTTGTTCCCGCGGCGCAGCGGACGGTCGCCGTAATTCCAGTAGTGGGCCGATTCGTACTTGAAATATTTCTTGACCGAAATGTCATCGGTCTTGGCGTCGGTTTCGAGGTTGATCTCAAACGGATTTTCGACGGCCCAGAGGGGCAACCCGTTGAAGAATGCCGCGCGGTAATTGCCGGCGTACGAGCCGACGTTCCCCCCCACATTTCCAACGTTGGCCGTCAGCGCCGCGATGAGGAAAACCGCGCGGTCCTTGAGGTCCCCGTTGAAGTGGTGGTTGGGGCCCATGCCGCAGGCAAAGAGCGTCTTGCGCGCATTGGCCGCGATCTCGCGCGCCAGATCCCGCACGGCGTCGGCGGAGAGCCATGTGATCTTGGCCACATCGCCGGGGGTGTAGCTCTGGTCAAGATGCTCCTTGAGCACGTCAAACAGGGGCCGAACGCGGACGCTGCCGCCGTCGGCAAGCGGCACCGTGAAGCTGCCGCGCAGGGCTGGCCGGACACCCGCTGCCAAGAAGCGGCCACCCACTTGCTCCAGGCTCACGGCGGCGGGCTTGCCCGTCGCCTCGTCCCAGACCATGGAATCGCTCCACTCCAGGCGCTGCAGTTGGGTGATGGTGACCCGCTCCTGCCGGAAGGGCAGGCCGGCTTTCTCGCCGTCCTTGAGCACGCGCACGTGGGTGAGCCCCTTGGGCTCGTAGTCGGGGAAGATGTCGCTGGCCTTCAGGCGCTTGTGGTTGTCTTCGCGCACCAGCAGCGGCAGGTCCGTGAACGACTGCACGAAATCTAGGTCGAAGATTCCCTCGTCCATGACGACCTGGGCCATCCCCAGGGCCAGGGCGGTGTCGGTGCCGTTGCGAAGAACGAGGACCTCGTCCGCCTTGTTGGCGGTCGCCTGGTACTCGCAGGCGATGACCACGACCTTGGTGCCTTTGAGCCGCGCCTCGGTCAGGAAATGGGCGTCAGGCATCTTGGTGGTGATCCAGTTCATGCCCCACAGCGTCACGAGGTTTGCATGCTCGACGTTGACCAGGTCCCAGTCATTGGTTTGCTGGCCCGTGACCAAGGGATGGCCGGGTGGCAGGTCGGTGTGCCACGAATAGGAATCCCAGCCCCGCGCGCCGACGGCTTCGTCGGGACCGACGCCCCGCAGCTTGGCGTCCAGTAGCGCCATGCCATTGGCCAGGCGGTAAGGCGCGATGAGTCGGTTGGCGCCCAGAAATGCCATGCCGCCGCGGAATTTCAGCGACTGCGTGCCGGCGCCGTGCATGGCCTCGATCATTGCTTCGTCGTAGCCTTGGTCGTGCAGCCGGCGGGCCCCCTCGTCGCCGGTATAGGTGGTGGCGATGTTGACCAGGGCCCGCGCCGAGAGAGCGTAGGCTTCGTCCCACGGGACCTGAACGTAAGTGTCCCGGCCGCGCCGCATGTATTTCGCCGGAGGCCGCCCATCCTCGCCGCGGGGAAAGCCCGCCTCCGCCCAGCGCTTGAAGCCCAGGCGCACCATGGGTGCCTTGACGCGGCGGTTGCCGTGCACACGGCGCATGAGGCTGATTCCCTTGTTGCAAATGCGAGGGTCCCAGCGCTGACTCATGCGGTTGCCTTGCAAATCCGTCGCCTTGCCAAAGCCGTAGCTTGGGCCGATGCGCGTGATGTAGCCATTCTTGACGTACGCCCGCAGCAGGCAATTGTGCGTGTCGTTGGGCGCGCACAGGAAAACAAATGAATCGTCCTCCGCGGCGAGGTCCCGGTAGACGGCTTCCCAGTCACGCCCAGGATAACCCTTGAGCGGATTGGAGACCGCCACCGCGCGCAGCCCCGATGCAGCCGCCGGCCCGCCATCCATTTGGGTAAAGCCATAGATTCCGCCGGCGACAACGGCCCCTCCTGCCAGGAGGCCGGCCCGTTGCAGGAATTGGCGCCGGCTGAGGCCCGGGGGTTCGGCCGGCGCGGAGGGCGCCCCTGAATCCGAGTCCTTGGTTTCGGCGGTCATGCCACACCCGTGTCCCGGGCAGCCATCTCTTGGTGGCAGCGGGAGCGACCGGCAGACGGGCGTCGAGCGCGACGGGCGCGGTAACCACGCATGCCGCAATCATCCGGACTTCGGGTCTTGGAAGCGACCCCCGACCAGTCCGGAAGAGGTGAATGAAGGCATTCCAGGAAAGGCCCACATCGCAAATTACGGGAGTCGTTTTCACATGTGAGAATGAGGCCAATGCTACAAATTGCGATGATCTTGTGCAAGCGCCGTGGCTGCCGAGTTCGCCCACGGATCGGACCAGGTGCGGGTGCAGGGTTTTGGGCCTCTGCGGCCCTTGCTGCCGGCCGCCGTCGCATGGCGTGAAGGCACTGTTCAGGCGTTCCACGCCCACTTGGCTGATGCCTGTCCGGCGGCCGCGCCATGGCTGCCCTCGTGCCTGACCATCGTGGACGGCGAACCCCTGCCGACGGCGATCCATCGCTGGACGCCCGTGCGCGCCGGCAGTCGCGTCGAATTGCTGCCCCCCGTGAGCGGAGGTTGACGGCCGTGCGCGATTCCTGCGGCCGGCCCCTGCGGGACCTGCGCATCAGCGTGACCCGGGATTGTCAGCTCGCGTGCACGTTTTGCCATCACGAAGGCGCGCACCCCGGCCCGCAGGCGCTGGCTCCCCAGGAGATCGGTCGGCTCGTGGCGGTGGCCGCCGGTTTGGGGGTTCGTCGCGTCAAGTTGACGGGCGGTGAGCCGCTCATGCGGCGGGACCTGGAGGACATCGTGGCGGAGATTCGTCCGCTGGTTGACGAAGTCAGCCTGGTCACCAATGGCCACCTGCTCGGGCGCCGGGCGGCGTCGCTGCGCGCGGCTGGGCTGGATCGCGCCAACGTCAGCGTCCATTCACTTGACCCGGAGGTTTACGAGCGCATCACGCGCTGCCCCGGCCCGCCATTGGCCGCCCTGCAGGAGGCGCGGCAAGCGGGCCTGCCCGTCAAGGCCAACATGGTGGTGACCCGCCAGACGGCCGACCACGTGCGGCCCCTCGTGGAGTGGGGCTGCCGCACGGGCACGCCGGTCCAGCTCATCGAGTTGCATGGACCCCCCGAGCTGTGGCCCCGGCTGGCGGCCGACCACGTCAACCTGGACCCTGTGGAGGCGTGGCTTGCAGCCCGCGCCTTGCACAAGTCCATGCACGAATTGCACGCCCGGCCCCGCTACCACCTGGATGGGACGACCGTGGACGTGACGCGACCCATGGGCAACTGGCGCTTCTGCGCGGCGTGTACGCGGCTGCGGGTGACGGCGGACGGCCGCTTGCAGACGTGCCTGCTTCGGCCGCGCTTCGTTGGGGTGCTCGAGGGGTTGCGGCGCGCTGACTCGGCGCAGCTTGAGGACGCCTTCCAGGCGGCGGTAGCGCTGCGGCGGCCAACGTGGGAAGCCCCCGCGCCGGCCCCCGCACTGGCGCCGGCGCCGGCGCCCGTTGCGATGGCAAGCCGGGGGTCGCCGTGATGCCGTTGACCCGACCGGACCCGATCAGCGTGGCGGAGGTGCCCCCGGGCTGGGATAGCCTCACCGTTGGCCAGGTTCGGCCGCAGGGCCCGAGCGGCCATTTGCGCGGCCTCCATTTGGATCATCACCCCACGCGCACCGAACAGACAGCCCGGTGGATCCGCAGCCAGGCAAGGCAGCGCTTTGGCTTGAGCCAGGTGTTCTTTGCGCACCGGGTGGGCTGGGTCGAGGCCGGCGAGCCCATCGTGATCCTGGCCGCATGGTCGCATGCCCGGCGCAGGGACGCGCAATCGGACCCGGGGGCTGACGCGGACGCCGCGTGCCGCTGGATGCTGGAGGCCACGAAGCGCCACCTGCCGGTGTGGAAGGCCGAGGAAGGCGGCGCCGGGCTCCAGTGGGTCGCCGGCACGCAACTTGTGTGGCCGGGCCCCGCCGGCCGGCGCGGGCTATTGGTAGACGAGGAGGAACCAACGTGCAAGATGTGACAATCAAGGACGAAGTGCGGCGAACGGCGGTGGCGGAAGGCTTCCTCCATGTGCGCCCCGAGACACTGGAAGCCGCCGGCCACAACACGCCAAAGGGCGACCTGGAGACGCTCGCCCGAGTGGTGGGACTGGCGTGGGCCAAGCACTTGCCGCTGCTGCTGCCCGACGCCCACCCGGTACGCCTCACCCAGGGCGAAATCCTCGTGGAGCCGCTGCGATCGGACGACGGTCCGGCGCGCCTGCGGGTGCGTGCCCGGTGCACTGGCGTGGATCGCACCGGCGTCGAACTGGAAGCCATTGCGATGGTGCTCGGCGGCCTGACGGCGGCTTGGGACGCCCTCAAGCCGTTCGAAAAGGACGAGCGGGGCCAGTACCCCACCACGTGCATTTCCGACGTGCGGGTGGTTTCCAAGGAGAAAGCCCACGCCGGGCACGCAACTGGGGCGCCGGCCCGCCTCGCGGTCGTGGTGGCAACGGACAGCCGGCGCGGCGGCGGCGACCAGACCGGTCCGCTGCTGTGCGAGGCCATCGAGGGCGCCGGGCATGAGGCGGTCAGTATCGCCCGCGTGCCGGACGACGTGGACGCCATCACGACCGCCATCAGCGCCGCGGCCGCCGCGGGCGTCGATGTCGTCCTGCTGGCCGGCGGAACCGGTCCCGGGCCTCGCGATGTCAGCCCGGAAGCCCTCGCCCGGCTCGGCGGCGTCGAGCTGCCCGGCTTTGGCGAGCGGTTGCGGCACTGGAGCAGCCAGCACGCCGGCATCAACACGATCCTGAGTCGGGCCACGTGCCGCCTCGTGGAGGTGAACGACCATCGGCTGGCGGTGGCCGCGTTGCCGGGGCACCCCCGCGCCGCCGCCTCCGTGTTGCCGTACCTCGATAGCCTCGCTCACGCCAGCCACCTGTGGAGGGGGCTCAGGTGACCCCCGCGGGCGCCTTGCCAAGCCTCCCCGATGCGGCTGAGGCGCTGCGGCGGGCGATTCCCGGACCGCTGACGAGGTGGGTTCCGGTCTTCGATGCCCTTGGCCACGTGCTGGCCGAAGACGTGCGCTTGAAGAGGGCCTCGCCGACTGCAGCGCTGGCGGCGATGGACGGTGTTGCCGTGCAGGCGTCGGACCAGCCCCGGCTGCTGGAGTGCGTGGGCCAGAGCCAACCGGCGGCGCCGTGCCGGGAGCCGTTGCCGGACGGCTCGTGCATCACGATCCTGACCGGGGCGCCGCTGCCATCGGGCGCCAACGCCGTCATCCCCCTGGAGCAGCTCGAGGCTGCGCGCCAGCCGGATCCCGGCCCCGTGCGCGTGCCGGCCGTCGCCGCTGGAGCCCACGTTGTCCCCGCCGGGGCCGCCTTCAGCGCTGGAACGGTCCTGGCGGCGGGAACCCGGCTGGGCCCGGGAGCCGTGACCGCCCTGGCGGATGCCGGCATCGCCGAGGTGCCCATTGCCTGGCTGCCGGTGCGACTGGTTCCCGTCGGCGACGAGCTGGTTTCCGGGACCGTCGTCGATTCCGTCTGCCCCGTGCTTAAGGCCTGGATGCGGCGCTGGATGGTCGATGTCGAGCGGCTGGACCCGGTTCCGGACCACCCGCTGCGCCTGCTGGAGGCCCTGGAGGGGCCCGAACCGGTGGTGATCACGACCGGCGGCACGGGTCGGTCGAGCCAGGACATCGTCGCTCGCGCGGCCATCGGCGAGCCCCTGCTCGATGGCATCGCCGTCAAGCCCGGCAAACCCACCAAGGCCTACCGGCTGCGGGGTGGCCGGCTGTGGATTGCCCTTCCCGGCAACCCCAGCGCCGCGCTGTTGCTCTTCCGGGCACTGGTGCTGCCGCTTCTCGTGCCATCGTCCGCGCCCGGGTCGCGGGTTTCGGCGCGCCTTACGAGCCCGCTCGACGGCCACGCCGCGCGCTGGCGTGTGGCGCCCGTAAGCCTCGGACCCCATGGCGCCGACCCAGTCCCCGAGGGGCCGAGTGTCGCCGCGGGCTGGTGGCTCGGCGCCGACGGCGTTGTGGTCCTCGCCCCCGGCACACGCCTGGCAGCCGGGCAGCCGGTGGAGGTGCTGCCATGGTAGCACCCGCCCAGGCCCTCGTGGACGCCCGGTTCGTCGCGGACCCCCAGGCGGGCGACGCCCTGGCTTGGCTGCTGGACGACGAGGGCGGCGCCGTGCACGTCACCGTGGTGCGCGCCAAACCGCCTGGGCTGCTGGCGCGCCAGCGAGTCACAGCCCGGCAACTCGCCGAGCACGTCCAGGCCGCCGTGGCCGACGCCGACGCCAACCGGGTGGTGCTTTGGCACGCCGAGGGCGCCGTGGCCGCGGGCGACCCGGTCGCCGTCGTGGGGGCCGCCGCCGACCACCGCCGCGGCGCGTGGCAAGCCATCGACCTGGCCATGGAGTCGCTGCGGGGGGTTGCCCAACGGGAGGACCTCTCGGCGTGATCCTGGCGGGCGGCCGCAGTCGGCGCTACGGGACGGACAAGGCAATCGCCGTGTGGCAGGGCCAACCGTTTCTGGTCTGCGTTGCCACGGCGCTCGCCGGCGCGGGCGTACGACGGCCGCTGCACGTCCTGGCGCGCACCGATCACGCGCAACGCTACCGTCGGCTGTTGCCCGAGGACCGCATCGTCGAGGATCCGCGACCGTTTGCCGGGCCGGTCGAGGCGCTGCGTGAGCACCTGCAAGCCGTTCCCCCGGCGCCATGCGTCGTGGCGTGCGTTGACGCCCCAGGCCTCACGATCCACCACATCCGCGCCCTACTGGCCGCCGCGGCCGACGGCCGCGTCGCCAAGGCCAGCCTGGCGGGTCGGCCCCTGCATGCTCTGATCGCTGGCCCCAGCGCGGCCCTCGACGCCAGGTTGCGCGGCGCCCATCGCCTCGGCCAAATCACCCATGATGTCCTCGTTCCGCTTGATGGGGAGGGCCTCAACGTCAACGAACCGGAGCCCCTCACGTGTTGACCGAAGTGCTGCTGTTCGTGGTCGCGCTCGTGTACAGCAGCACCGGCCACGGCGGCGGCTCAGGCTACCTGGCAATCCTGCTTCTCACAGGCTTCAGCGCGACCCAGGCGGTTCCGGTCGCCCTGGCCCTCAATCTCTTCGTCGCCACGACGGCGCTACTGGCGTTCCACCGGGCTGGCGGAGCCGCGCCGCGCCTGCTGGTCCCACTGGTGGCCTGCGGTGTTCCCTTCGCCTTCCTGGGCGGCCAGCTCGCGCTGCCGGACCCGACGGTCGCCTGGCTGGTCGGCCCGGCCCTGCTCGTCGCGGCGACGCTTCTGGTCGTGCGTCCCCAGCCCGGGCCCCGGCGCATCGGGTGGCTTCCCCTTGGCGTCGCGGGCGCTGGCCTTGGCCTCCTGGCCGGGGTGACGGGCATCGGCGGCGGTATCTACCTGACACCCATCCTGCTGCTGAGCGGCTGGGCGGGCAAGGATCGCGCGGCCTGGACCAGCGCCGGATTCGTGCTCGCCAACAGTGTCGCCGGCCTCGCCGCCCGCGCCCCCGGCCTCGACGTGACCGAACTGGCGCCTTTCCTGGCGCCGGCCATCCTGGGTGGCCTGATCGGGTCCGCCCTGGGTGCGTTCAGTTTCTCGCCGTCCGGTTTCCGCCTGGTCATGGCCGCCGTGCTTGCGCTCGCCGGCATCAAGACCCTCATTCGCACACAAGGAGTCGAAATCATGCTTGGAACAACAGAAATGATCATCCTGGTGGCGGTCGTCGTGCTTCTGTTTGGCGCATCGGCCATCCCGAAGCTCGCCCGCTCACTGGGCAAGGCCCAGGGGGAGTACCAGAAAGCCCGCAGCGTCTTCGAGGACGAAATCAGCGCCGCCAAGCGCGCCGCGTCGGCTGCCGGCGACGACGTGGCAGGGGTTGACGTGCGCCGCGCCGCCGGCGACCTCGGCATCGCCATCGAGGGTCGCAGCGACGAGGAGTTGCGACGACTCATCCGTCAACGCCTCGCCTGAGCCCGACGCAACGCCTGGCCCGGCCGGCACAACCCTGAAGGACCCGCACGGGCCTCAAAGGCCATGCACGCGAAGGCCGCATCCATCCTGCTGCTCGTCGGCGCCAGCCTTGGCGCGGGTTGCCTTTCGAACACGGGGCCCGACGCCATCGGGATCGGAGCGGACCACACCCACCCCTGGCCAGCGGCCGACGGGACCGAGTGGCCCCTGGATCTGGAGGGGCCGTTCGAGTTGCTTCCCGACATGCCCGTCGAGGTCCGCCTGCCGAGCCATGACGGCGTCGAACTGGGCGGGTGGGTCTTCGTGCCGGCGCTGCCGGAGGGCGTCGGCGCGCCAACGATCGTCCTTAGCTCTCCGTACACCGGCCTCGATCTGGACGAGGCGCCGAACCGCGACAGTTGGGGCGCTGGCCCCATCGACCTGCTGGTCGAGAACGGTTACGCGGTGGCGGCGTTCTCGGTGCGCGGCACCGGCATCTCCGGCGGCTGCTTCGAGAACAAGGGCCTCACGGAGCAACTGGATCAGGTGGCCATCGTGGAGTGGGCGGCCAACCAGTCCTGGAGCAACGGCCGCGTCGGGATGATGGGCATCTCGTACCCGGCGACGACCCCCCTGATGGCGGCGATCCACGGTGCGCCGAGCCTCAAGACGATCATCCCGATCGCGCCCGTTACGGATGTCTACACGGAGCTCCATTCGACCCAGGGCGCGCTGTACACGAGCGGCGCCCACAACGAGGTCGGCCGCCGCGCCGCCGTTGCGCTGTTGCCGTCGGCGTCGGACCACTCCGGCGGCGAGGGGCCAGCCGCGGCCAACCGGGTCGCAGACGGTGCCAGCCGGTTGTGCGCCGACTACGCCGAGGTCATGGCGGCCCCGGCGGCCGGCTGGGCGGACGATGACCGGAACCCGGAGTATTGGCTGGAGCGCAGCCTGGTGGCGGGCTTCCCCAACGTGACCGCGTCGGTGTATTTCGTGCACGGCTTGCTGGAGACGGCGCACCCGATCCAGGAGGACGTAGCCTGGGAGGCGCTGGCGCTCGGCGGCGCGCCGACGGCGATGATGCTTGGCCAGTGGGACCACGAGGTGCCCCGCGTGGACGACTGGGCCGAGCGGGCGCTGGCGTGGCTGGACTTCTGGCTCAAGGGCGTCGGCCCCGCTCCCGATCTTGATGTCGAGTTCCAGGACAGCGATGGCACCTGGCACACCTCGGCCGCGTGGCCGCCCCGCGAGGCGCGCGGTGAAGTGCTCTACCTGAGCGGCGGCGACCTGGCCCCCGAGCCGGGCCACGCGGCGGCGACCTTCCAATCCGCGCCTGCGGCCCGGCTGCCGACGGCGGCACCGGCCCACGGCAACTGGCCCCTGTGCGATGGCGGCACACCCACGAGCGTCGTGTTCGAAACCGAGCCGTTGCCCGATGGCGCCCTGATCGCCGGCAACCCCTTCGCCCTCCTGCACGTGGAGAGCGACTTGCCCGGCGGCCTCGTGTCGCTGTTCCTTTACCGCGTGCCGTCCGACGGCTCCTGCGAGGACGCCGATCTTATCACCACCGGCTCCGCGGACCTCCGGTTCCATGCCGGCAACCTGGTCGGCGTGGACTTCCCGACCGATGAGCCGACCCCGGTGCGCGTGGATCTGATGAACCTCGTCGAGCAAGTGCCGGCGGGCGACCGGTTGGTTCTGGTGGTCAACCGCGGCGAGTATGCCACGACGGCCGAAGCGGCCAACCCGCTGTCGGACGAGCGCTTCAGCCGCAGCGGACAACCCTACTACCCGTCCGTCACGCTGCACGCCGGCGAGGCCCCCGGCGCCAGCCACCTGGTGCTGCCCCTGCTGGAGGGTTCCCTCGGCGGTGGGCCGCCGGTTCTGAATTACCCGCCCAGGCCGTTCCTGCCCAGCACCGTTTGAGCGGCCACCGACTAGCCGCCGGCACGGTGGGCGACGACGCCCGCTTCCAGGCTGCCCTCGAACCGATGCGGGGCACTCCAGGTGCCCAGCCCCGCAGGCGCGGACGCCTGGGCCTGCGAAGCGATGTGGAGCCAGAAGTCCCAGTTGGACTGCTTGGCGTAGGGGCTGTCCGTCATGGCCGCGTCGTCGATGGGAACTTCAAAACGCGCGGGCGAGCCCGGAGCCGCCTCCACGCGCTGATAAATCCAATCCGGGACCGTGGAATCCTTGTAGTACAGGCTCAGGGCGCCCGGCATCACGTCCTGGCCGGCGCTGGTGCCGTTGAGCCAAGCCGTGACCAGAATCCTGTCGGTGCTGGACGGCACGATGGCGCCGTGATCCATGGCAAGGCGCAGCCAATGGTCCTGGCCCTGGTTGCCGACGGCCCAGCTTTCGCCGCTCCACGCGCCGCCACCCAGGCGAATCGCGGCGGCGCCACCCCAGTGGTCCGGGTGGGGCGGGTCAAGGGGCAATTCGTCGGCGCGGTGGGCCACGATCGTCATCCTCACGGAGCCCTCGGCGAGGTTTGGCTCGTCGGTGTCGGCGCACACGAAGAACGCCCAGCGACTACGCGTCTCGTGGCCTAGGTCGGCCATCGCCGGCGTCAGGGGCACCACGACGCCCTGGCCGTTGGCCATGGGACCGGCGTCGCTGAAGCCACCGTGATGGTCGTGGCCGTGCTCCTCCTCGTGGTGGTCATGGGTCGGCGGCCGGTACATCAGGCGCAGCGCCGTCACCAAGGGCGCGTCCCAGGCGAGGCTCACCTGAAGGTGGCGGGTGCCGGGCAAGACAATATCGCCCGGCGGCAGCGCGAACTTGACGCTGCCCCCCTGGGAGGTGGACTCGATGGATTCGTCGCAACTGTGGGTGTGCTGCGACCGGGGAGGCTCGTCGAACATGTGGTTGTGCAGAACGGTCACCGGAACGCTGCCGTTGTACAGGGTCAACTGCGCCGCGCCGTTCCAGTAGTCGTGCACGTGCGACCCGTCCCCCCCGGGACGCGGGGCGGGCGCCGCGGGCTGACCGTGCTGCCCCGGCGCCCCCTGGCGGGGTTCGCCTTCGCTGGCCGGGGCCGGGTCGCTGCCCACACACCCGGCCAGCGCCGCGACGATCAGGATGACGAGCAGGCGGGCATGCGCTCGGGGCATGGCGGCGGCAGGCACCGGGCGCCTGATGGCTCCTCAGCCGGAGCGGTCCGGCGATTGAATCGCGCCGGCCGGGGAGCCATCACCCGTCGATGCTGTACGTTGGCGACGGGCCCTCGACGTAGAAGGCGCTGGCAAACGCCTGGAACTCCTGGTTGGCGGCGAGCCCAAGGCCGACGCCGGTCTCAGTCTCGTCGGTGTTGGGCAACACGCGAACCGTGAGACGCATCTGGCCGCCGGCCGGGTAGAGCTTGGCGGCCGTGTCCTCGGCCACCTGGATTCGCAGGACACTCGTGCCCACGGCTTGGCCCAGCAATTGGTTGCTGTCGCCCAGGCCTAGGGTTTCCAGTGTGGCCTCGAGCGAAGCCGACGCATCCGTGGTGGCATCCCACGCGACCTCAAGCACCAGCCCCGCCAGTTCGGGCGAGACAGCGAACTCCCAGACATCACCCGGGTCCCCGGCGCTGCAATCCATCGTATGGTCGCTTTCCGTCACGACCACCGTCGACTGGCAGCTCAGCAGGCCGTTGAACGAGTCGACCTCACTGTAGGGCACCCGCTCGGGCAGCTTCTCCATCGTGAAGTTGAGCCGCACCGGCACGTCCGGGTGGAGCGTCACTTGGCGCGATTGGCTGCGGTACCCATCCAGCGTCGCGACGAGGATCATCGTTTCGCCGTGGGGGAGGCCGTCGAAGCCGTAGTAGCCCTCGGCGTCCGTGATCGCCGTGGCGTTGGCCTCCAGCACCTCGACGTTGACACCGGCCAGCGGCCGGATGGACGGATCCAGGACCCAGCCGTGCAGGGGCGGCCGCTCGACCGCCGGCGCGGGTTCGCTGACCACATCGTCGGTCACCGGCGCGTCGCCGGAGCAGCCGGCCAGCAGCAACGAGGCCAACGTAAGGAGAAGGGGGGCGAGCCGGGTCATGGTTTCACCGGCGGCGGACCACGCCGAGAGCGGCCAGCAGGGACAGCACGATCACCGCGAAGCCGAGGCCGGGCGTGTCCTGTTCCTCGTCGCCGACCTCCTCATCGTCGAGGCTCGCGGTCGGCTCGTTGGCGGTCTGCAGGATCTGGCCGCCCTCGGTGATGACAACCGGCGGCGCCAGGAAGACCTCGTCCCAGCCGAGCATGTTGCGCAGGATTTGGTTGCCCGAGTACGTCGTGGCGTAGTGGTCCAGACCGTAGGGGTGGTAGAACTCCTCCGTGGGGTCGGGCAGCAGGGCGCCGATGAACTGGATCTGGCCCGAGCCGGCGGCCAGACGGCCAAGGCTGATGCCGTTGCCCGTGCAGGGATCGCTGAGGCGGGGCGTTCCACACTCGATGCCGGCGATTTCGCCGCCGAGTGCTTCGAAGGCGGCCGCGTCGACGAACCAGTTGGGCGCCGCGTTGGCACCCACGGCGAAGCCGAGAGGCGTGGGCTCGTAGGTCTGCTTCACGCCGCCGCGGACCTTGGCCAGCAAGGGGTGGTCGAGGTCCATGCGGATGCCGCCCATGTAGCGGCTGACCGTGTCGACGGCGTCGTCCGTGACGCCGGCTAGGTCAAGGAACTCCAGCGCGCCGTCGGTGAGAACGAGGTTGCCGCCGGCCTCGACCCAGTCCATGACGGCCTGGATCTTGGCGCTGTCGCCGGCGATCTGATCGATGGCGCTGCCGGGGATGACTAGCGTGTCGAACGACGCCAAGCCGGACGCCGTGATTCGCGCCGTGTTCAGGCGGGCCAGGACACCAGGAGTGTCGCCGTCGCGCACGAACGGCTTGAGGTCTTCCCAGTACTTGGCCGGGCGCGCGAAGAAGGGCTCCGAGGCGCTGTAGTCCCACAGGTCGTCGCCCGCGTTCTGGTCGGCCCAGCCGCCGGGGGTTTTGCTTTCGTCATCCAGGTTGGTGGCGACGTACGTGGGCTCCAGGTAGGCGGTGCGCTTGCCGCCCGTCTCGAAGCTGATCTGCACGTCGAGGGCCGCGGCGTCCATGAACGACTTGACGATCTCGCGGACGCTCTTGACGTGGTAGTCGTTGAACAGGGCGCCCGCCTCGTACTGGCTGTCCACGGTGATGTGGTTGTAGGCCAACTCGATGTCGTAGCCGGGCGCGTTCAGGCCGGTGTCCTGGGCGAAGTAGTCGCCGTTGAAGCCGCTGTCCGTGTAACCGATGGCGTCGATGACCGTGTAGTATTCGGCGAACGTGCCGCTGCCGACGGCGTTGGTCGGCGATCCGGAGCCGCAGCCGGCGGGCAGGAGGAAGTCGGCGACCCCGGTGGGGTCCGAGTCGGCGATGGCGTCGCGCACCGCGGGCGTGACCTCGGTGCACAGGGGGCTGCCCTGGGCGAAGTCAGCCGCTTGCGAGCCGACCTCTTCGGCGGTGCCCAGAAGCGTCTCCCAGGCGGCGAAGTGGTCGTTGCCGTTCAGGCGCTCCTTGAGGGTCTCCGCGAGGCGCGTGCTGCGCTGCATCTCCTGCGGCGTCATGGAGCCGGCGGGGAGCATGATGGCCACGAAGTTCTCGTGGTTGAGCATGCCGTGGATGTCGATTGCGTAGGACCAGTCGATTCCCTGCTCAAGCATCCAGTTGTAGTAGCCGATGGCCTCAGGCTGCCCGACCACGTCCCGGTCGGGGTTCTGCCAGCCGAGCGTCGGCGCCTGGCGGTTCAGGTCGACACTGTTGCCGTTGGTGCGGCAGAACAGGGTTCCGCATGGCTGGCCGGTGACGGCGAAGTCAGCCTCGTCGTGGGCCCAGCCGTCCGGGTTGGGGAACAGCAGGAAGATACGCATGAAGTCCAGGTAGTCCCAGTACGTTTCGACGCTGCCGCCGGTGGGCTTGTCGATGGGCTCCGGCAGGCCGGCGCCGTCCTGGACGGGCTCGGCGGCGAAGCCGATGCCCTTGAGCAGGTCCTCCAGGACGCGGAAACCGCCTTCGCGGCCGCCTTTCTCGTTGCCGTGGATGGACAACATGAACAGGAGCGACTGGCGGTCGTCCACCGGCATGGGGCTCTTCTTGTTGGTGAGCTCGATCATGTACACGGGCAGGTTGACGTGCTCGCCCGTAGGCGTCGCCATGCCCGCCGACTCGCCAACGATGTGGACATCGATCAGGTCAGGGTACTGGCCGGCGAGGTAGTCGACCCCCGCCTGGAACTCGGAGAAGCTGACGAAATCGGTCGCCGGCAACTGGCCAGGCGGCGTCGAGTACGCGCTGGCCTCCGGGAAGACGCGGCCATGGATTTGTTCGCACAGGGCCGGGTCGGTGATGGACGCGCCATGGGTGATTGGCGCGTTGCCGAGACACGACGGCACGAGCGGGTTGGCCGCCGCTGGCATCGGCAACAGGGTAACAATGAACAAGCTGGCCATGAGCAATGCGCTCACACGGCCCGCTGGACCTCTGAACATGGCCGATCGACCCCGGGTTCGGGGTTTAACGTTTGTCGGCGCGCCCGTGCCGACCCCGCAGCCACGCGCACCGCCACTTTAGCAGGGCGCTCGCTCGCCGGGGCAGCACAACAAGATAACGAAAACGAGGGTGAAGGGAGGAGAAACAACGTCGTCGAGCAGGAGGCCGAAGGCCCTACCACTCGAACGCCACGTCGCCGGCGGCGTCCAGCGGGTCCGTGTAGGACTCCTTGGACGCCTCCAGGCCGGCGGCCTTGGCGCGCTCGATCATCGCGTCGGCCTCGCTCTCCAGCTTCTCCGGGTACTCGAACGTCGCGCTGCCGCCGGCCTCGGAGATCTTGGCCTTGTAGTTCTCGCGCTCGTTCTTGAAGGCCTCGACGGCCTCGGCTTCGCCCTTCACGGTGACGCGCCAGGTGGACATGGCCTCCGGCGAGGCGGGCTGGGATTTGACGGCTTCGGCGGCGCCACGGCCGGGCGCGGGGTGGTTCAGGCCTGCGTCAGGGAGAGGATGTTCCCGTCCGGATCGCTGAACCAGGCCAGACGCGCCGGCCCGAGGCTCACGATGTCGCCCTCCGCTGGGAAGCCATAGGTATCGAAGCTCACGCCGGCGGCGCGAAGCGCCGCGGCGGCGGCGTCGATGTCGGGCACGAACCAGCCCATCACGGTGTGCTGGGCGCCCGAGGGAGCATCGGCCTTGCTGAGCAGGAAGTCGCCATGGCCGTCGGTCCACATCTGGACCATGCCCATGTCGGCCTTGAGGCGGCACCCTACGGCCGAATAGAACGACCCGGCGCGGTCCAAGTCGGTAACCGAGAGGATCGGGATGGGGCCGGCGGAGCCGAGAAAAGAAGCCATGGAAGAGGGGAGAGGAATTCCGGCCTTCGCGTTGCCGGCCGGCGATCCTGCGCCTACTCGCTAACGACCGAGACCTTCTTCATCTCGTCCCAGGGCTTGATCTGGTCGACGACCTCAAGGCCCTCGACGACGTGGCCGAAGACCGTGTGGACACCGTTCAGGTGGCGGGTGTTCTCCTTGCTCAGCACGATGAAGAACTGGCTGCCGCCGGTGTCCTTGCCGGCGTGGGCCATGCTCAGGGCACCCTTCTCGTGCTTGCGGGGGTTGCCCTTGGTCTCGCACGGGATCTGCCAGCCGGGGCCGCCGGTGCCGGCGCGGCGGTCGCCCTTCTTCTTGGAGTTGGGGCAGCCGCCCTGCACCACGAAGTCCGGTAGCACGCGGTGGAAGTGCAGGCCGTTGTAGAAGCCCTTGTTGACGAGCTTGAGGAAATTCTCGACGGTTCCGGGGGCGTCGTTCTTGAAAAGCTCAAGTTCGAGGGTGCCGCGGTTGGTCTCCATGCGCACGAGCGGCAGGCCGCCTTCCTTTTCTCCCATGGGCCGCGCGACCGGGGTTTGCCTCTTGACGGTTGCCCTGGGGGTGCCGGGGCTCCAGACGGATGCGCGCGCCGGCCCACGGATGGCTTGCAGTCGGTCAGGATTCGGCCAGCAGCGTGGCTTCCGCCTTGTCGACGACGCCAAAGGGACTGGAGGTCGCGAACCGGCCATCGACGCGCATCAGGGAAAGGGCCTCGATGTGCGCCCGCAGCTCGCCGGACGAGGTCCACGTTTCCCAGTGGCCGTTGGGGTACTCAATGCGGCCGGAGTAGGGAACCGTCCAGGTGATGGTGCTGCCTGAGACATCGACCGTGCCGAGGCAGTTGGTACCGGCGCCCCACGCCGGGTGTTGGCCGCGTGGGCAGTCGGGTTGCGGCTGCTGGTCCCAGTACTCGACGTTGACCACAATGTCCGCGTCGGCGTAGAGCCGAGTTGTCCACAGCCGGTGGGTGGCGGGCATGGGCACGCCATTGCATTGGAGCGTCAAGCTGTCGGCGAGGTCGCCATGCATTTCGAATGTCAACCGCACGCGTGAGTGCTCCCGGTCGATGACCACAAAGGCGGCGTCGGCAGCGGGGTCGTGGCATTCGGCGATGCCCGTCATCCCGGGCGGGTTGACGGTGCGTTCATCGCCGCGGGGGTCTTCCTGGTAGGCGGCGTCGGCGAGTGCGAACGGGACGCAGAGAAGGAGCACTGCGGCGGGAGCTAACCAGCGACCATGCATCGAAGCCCCTAACGCCACACTAAAATAATTATTTTCGGCCGATGCCAGGGTGCGGCGGGGGGTGAGGGCTCACAGATTCGATTCGGCAGAGAGGCTGGCGCCATCCTCGGCGATCCACCAGCCCTCAAGGACTGGGTGAGGCGCCACGCCTTCCACGCGCACGCGGCCGCCGGGGGCCAACTGGTTCGCGCGGGCCACCAGGCCGTCCCACAGGACCACCGTCGCCGGGCCGTCGGGCGTGTCCAGGTGCAAGTCGGCGTTGAACCGCTCGGCCGGCGGTTCTCCCACGATGCTTGTGGGACTCAGCCGGACGACCACGCCTTCGATGCCGCCCGCAGGGGTTTCGCCCACGACCTGTTCAATCACGGCGCTGCCCAAGCCCAGCTCGACGCCTCCCTTCCAACCGTCCTTGACCGCGGCCCCGCGCAGCAGAAGCGCAGCCCCCGGCGCGAACGTGCCATCCCGGACCTTGGCGACCTCGTCCCCCCAGAGCACCAGATCCACCTCGCCGGTGTGGTCGGCCAAGCGGACCCGGCACAGGGTGCCGGAGCCGCCGCCGCGCCGGTTGAAGGTGCGCGGGGCCTCGACGTGCACGACGCTGACGGTCAGGACGCCGGCGTCACCCGGGTGCAGGTCGGACACGTGGAGGCGCCGGGCCTCATCGCTGCCCGCGCGGGCGCTCGCGAGGCGTGACGCGACTTCCGGAGCAAGCAGGTCTTCGACGGCCACGGCGCGGCCAAGGCGCCCATTGGAATGAAGGTTGGCGCCGGAGACGTCCCGCGCACAAATTTTTGAGCTGGAAATGGAATCCGGCTGCGTCCGCTGCAAGCGGGAGGACAGCCATGAGCCCCGAAACCACAACCGGCTACGCGCGGCGGGAGATTCCCGCCGTCGCCGACGAGCATGTGCGGCCGCGCCGGAGGGGGAACGGCTTCTTCACCCGCCGGGAAACGTGCCGCCTCTGGGAGAACGCTCCGGCCCGCACGCGCCAGGGAGCGGACCTCGACACGGAGCACAGCGTGCCCGGCGTGGGGGCCTACCTGGCCTGGACGGCTGCGGCGATCGTGTTTTTCGCCTGCTACGCCACGCAGCCGTGGGGCATCCCGTTCACGACGTGGAACTTCACGGTCGAACCGGTGGCCCTGTGGGCGGGGTCGGTTCTCCTGATCCTGGCGTTCTTTGTGCTCGTCGGCTGGAGCTACAACCGTACCTGGAGAGGCATCATCGTCAACGATCGCAACCTGCTGAGCGCCAGCCGGCTCCAGGCGGTTGTGTGGACAGCCATCCTGCTGGGAACGGCCCTCGCTCTGTTCCTGATCCGGCTGAATGCCGGCGAGGCGGCGCCGCTCGGCTTCGACCTGCCCGAAGAGGTCATCGGGCTGGCTGGCGTCAGCGTCGGTTCGCTCGCCGCCGCCGCAGGCGTTCAGCAAGTCCGCAAGGGCCGCCAGCCCACCGGGCATGAGGTGCTGCGCCGGGGCGAACAGGCGATCACGCGCTTCGAGAAAGGCTATGCAGCCGACATCCGGCACCGGGCGCGCGTCTTGCGCGACCAGCCCCGCGCCGCCACACAAACTGCCGGGGCCGGGCGGGCGGGCGGCATTCCAAGAGCTCGCGTGGCCAAGCAACTGCTGGCGCCCCTGGGCGGCCTGGCGCC
>JBFJYU010000020.1:0-19673 GCA_041622435.1 Thermoplasmatota archaeon
CACGCGCCGCATCAGCGCCAGCGACTTGCTCATGCCGACGGGAATCTCGTACTGGTCGCGCTGCATTCCCCGCACCAGCGCCTTGGCGACCTCCTCGGGTGTCGCCTTCTTCATCCCGATGTCAACGTCGGTGACCATCGTCGTGTCCGTCAGGGGCGGAAGCACCTCGAACACCGACACTTCCGTCAACTGGCTGCGCAGGGAGTGGGTCCACGAGTGCAGCGCCGCCTTCGTGGCACAGTAGCTGGGCGCCGCCGGCCAGGGAACGTAGGCCAGGCCGCTGGTGACGTTGACGATCGCGCCGCGCCGCGTCTTGAGTCCAGGAAGGAACGCCTGCACGATGCGCATGCAGCCGATGACGTTGGTGTCGAACTCCTTGGACGCGATGGCCACCGCGTTCTCGTCGTCCACGCGGATCTGGTGCATCAGCCCGGCATTGTTGACGAGGATGTCAACATCGCCGACGGCCTCGGCGAAATTGGCCACTGACCGCCCATCGGTGACATCCACGACGGCAAACTCGAAGCCATGCGTCGCCGCCGTGGCCTCCAAGACGTCAGCGCGGCGGCCACCAATGGTGACCTTGGCGCCCTGCGCCTGAAGCTCTTGTGCGATGGCGAGTCCGATGCCTGTTCCCCCGCCCGTCACGACGGCGTGTTTTCCTGTAAGCTCCATGGGTCCAGCATCGGCCGGGGCGGGAAGAGGTTGCCGCCGCAGGAGTTGGCCTTGGCGCGGTTTGTGGGCCTGGGCACGGCTCGTGGGTGCCCCACCCGGCGCCCGGCGCACACGTGATGAATCCGCGCGCCCATCGGCTCCCATGCACCGGATTCTGATCGTCGGCCGGACGGCCTACACGATCACGGACGAGAACGCGGATCGTCTTGAGACGCTGTACGATCCGATGGCCGATCCGGATGCCCACGGCGCCGAGGCCGAACGGATCGTCCTGGAGGCCTTGCCGCGCGTCGAGATGGTCGTCATCGGGGGTGGCATCCCGGAGGAGTTGCGTGCCCGCTGGCGGGCCTTTGTTGAGCGGCACTGCGAGCTTCCCGTCGCGATGAAGGACAGGGCTTCGGGTCTCGGCGGCCTGCCGGATTTTGTCCGCGCCGCGGCGGCGGAGCACCTTGGCTAGTCGGGTCCACGCGGGCGCCCGGTCGCCGACGCTTTTCTCCGGGGGCGTGCATGGCGGCCGGTGCGACGCCATCCGGCTTTCCAGGACCTGAGTCGAGACCATTACGCGGCGCTCGTGGCGTGTCAAAAGGTCCAGCGGGCCGTGGAGGGCCATGCGCGCGCCGCGCCGCTTGACGACGCCGCAAGGCGCCTGGTCGACTTGTGGAATTCCGACCTGGCGCTCCATTTTGACGAAGAGGACGAAGACCTGCTGCCGTACCTGGGCGCGGCGCCGGAACTGGCCGATCGGCTGCGGGCGGACCACGCGGCGCTGCGGGGGGCCTTCGCGGCGCTCGACGGCGACAGTGGGGCGGACGCTTTCCACGCGGTCGCTGTGGCGCTGCGCACGCACATCCGCTGGGAGGAGGACGTTCTCTTCGAATGGCTCCAGCGCAATCTGGATGCGGCAGCACTTGACGGGCTATGGCAGCGGTCGCGCCGGTACCGATTGGAACACCGGGGGCTCGATTCCGTGCGGGAGCCGTCGCTGCCACGCTAGAAGCCGCGGGCGCCGATCATCATGAGCAGGAAGATCGTGGCGATGACGCCGAGGCCGATGCGCGGGACGATCGTGAGTTTCAGGTGGACATCGTCGAGCACGTCGGCGGGGGTGTTGGGGTCGCCGATGCCGACCCGGCGGGCGAGCTTGTCCTCCATGAAGAAGTGGAAGCCGGCGAGCAGGAGGCCGAGGATCATGCCGGCGCCGAGGGCCGGGTTGCGCGCCAGGACGGAGAAGTCGGTTCCGTAGGTCAGGTAGAACAGCAGTGCGCCGGCGACGACTGCGGTGCCTGCGAGCACGGATGCCAGCCGGAACACGCGCGGGAACACGGTGGAGAGGAAGCTGTGGCGTCCTTCGTTGGCCATTTTGGCCATGACTGGGATGAGGATGAAGTTGATGACGACGACTTCGCCGAGCCACATGGCGCCGGCCATGACGTGGACCCAGCGGGCCAATGTGACTAGCTCCACAGGAGAGCCTCCCTTCTTCGAGCCATGATTAGCCGCTCCTAAAAACAGGCTATATTTGAGGCTTGGTGGGGGTTGCCTGCCGACCTCCGGCTCGTGGCGGCCGTGGGGGCCGGCTGTCGAGGCCGTGGCGCGCAGCCGCCTGCGGCCTACGCCTCAGCCGCGTTCAGGGCCCAATCGTAGCGCAGATAGCGCACCCGGGGCCGGTTCTCGGCCACCCAGGCGGCGTCATCGGCCGGCGCATGCTTGCCGAAGGCTTCCAGCACCCCGGCGCGGCCACCGAAATCGCCCGCGTACCACTTCAGGATCCGGTTGAGCCGCAGGGTGCCCCCCTCGCGATCCAGTACGTACCCGCCGCCGGGCTGCATGAAGGCGCGCGCCGCCAGGTCCAGTTCAGCGTCGAGGCTGTCGCCGTGGAACAGGCCGTCGCGCAGCGGAGGGCAACCCGAGGCGGCGCACACCAGCCCGAAGTGGCCACGCGGGTCGCGGCGCAGGTGAGGCTTGATCAACTGGAACTCCAGCCGGTACAGGCTCAAGCGGCGGCCGCCGACGCGCACCGGCGTGAAGAGGAAGAAGACGATCCACCACAGGGGGTTGCGCAGGCTGCGCAGGGGTTTGCCGTCGCGAACCAGCCGCCTCCGGGCCGCGCCGAGGGCGGTGATGTTGTAGGCGTTGAGCAGGAACGCGTAGCACTCTTGGCCGCGCAGCGCCGCCAGGTCGGCATCGGCCACCGCAGCCAAGGCTCGGGGCAGGTCGTCGCCCGCCAGCGCCGCGTAGTCAACGTTGCCGCCGCGCACCACAGTGGCCAGCAGCGCGTCCGCCTCGGCTAGGGGATCCGTCATGCCGCGTCCTTGCCGGCCGCCGGCGCCTGGGCAGGCTTGCGGCCAACAAGGAGCAACTGCCCCATCTCCGTCATGTGGATGGTCAGGCGGCCGAACGTGCCGCGGTCGATGCGGACCAAGCCCATGTCCTCAAGCCCCTTGCCTTCGCGCGTGGTGCGCAAGTGGTACGACAGCAGGCTCTTTTCGATTCCGGACTCCCGCGACAGGTCCGACAGGCTCTCGACGACGCCATCCATGGCGGCCAGCGCCTCCAGCACGCGGAACTTGGCCTCGCTGATCACCTCTTTATAACTGAATTTGAGGACCGGGAGCGCGAACGGGCTGTCGCCGTCGACGCCGATGGCCGGGATGCCGTTGACGAACGCCGCCGACAGGGCGCTGCACGTGTGCATCTTCTCGCCGCTGCTGACGTTCAGGATCACGTCGCTGAAAGCAAGGCCGTCGTCGGCGATGATCTCGCTCACCTTGCGCAGCGTGTCCATGAGGACGTTCGCCTGGTCGATTTCGCGCAACTCGACCATGATGCGCAGCGGCGTCACCTTCGCGCTGATCTCCTGCGCCTCGGCCGTGTAGGCGGGCGTGTGCAGCAGGACCAGCTTGCGCACGGGGTAGTCGCGTACGCCCACCAGGACCGGGTCGATGTCGGGCCCAACCGTGGCGATCATCAGTACCTGTGACACAGATGTTCTACGCCCCTGTCGTTGATAGCACGGAGGTTGCACGAGTTGAAGGTAATCTTCAAACCCTGCGGTCTCGGCGGGCCAGCAACGCCACTGCAAGCGCCCCCAGCAAGGCCGTCAGCGGGACCGGCGACCCCTGGTCCCCGGTCCCATCCTCCCCGTCTTGGCCGGACTGGCCTGGGGGAACGGCGCCCGTGGCCCCATTTTGCCCCTCGTCTCCTTCGTCGGCCGGGTCATCGCCCGGCGGCGGATCGTCGGAGGATCCACCCTCGGGCAACCCGGGTTCGACGCCGTCGTCGGTCGGCGGCGCCTGCACAAGGATGGTTCCCGCCATGAACGACGGGTGGGGCTTGCAGTAGAAGTGGAACTGGCCCTCCGAATCGAACGTGAAGGAGAACGTGTCGCCGCGCTCCGACAGCGCGCCGTCAAACAAGCCGCTCGCCTGGCGATCCTCGAAGCTCTCGGTCGATGTCACCGTGTGGGCCGTGTCCGTGGTGTAGTTGTACAGCCACTCGACCGTGTCGCCTGCCTGCACCACGATTTCGTCCGGGTCAAAGCGCCACGCCTGCCCACCTTCGACGATCTCGATGGTCACGGTCTCGGCGGCAGCGGGTGCGGCGGGCGCGGTGAGAATGGCCGCCACAAGGAGCGTCGCGACGCTCCACGCCCACGGCCGGGGCAGGCTTGCTTGAACCATGATCGGCGAAGTGGGGGAGGAAGGGAAAAGCAAACGGGGTGGGCGGCGGCTGGGGCGGCAGGGCGGCCGTGGACGCCAGCGGTCGCTTGCCGCCCGGGAGTGTGTTGATCCTAGTCCTCCGGCCGTGCTTGGCCGGCTCCGGTGCAAGGAGTGACCCGCGATTGTAGCAATCGCAGGTCCCTTCAAGCAGGCAGTAGCGGGTTCAACTGTTGTAGGCTGGGTGAAACCAACGCGTGTAAGGCGCCAAGGCGTGCCCGGCGCGTGAGCATGGACGCCGCTGAGCCTCTGGATGAGTCCCTGAGCCTGTGCCCCGAGTGTTTTGCGACCGTGGGCTGCGTGTACGAGGAGCGGGACGGCGCGGTGTGGCAAACCAAAGAGTGCCCCCGCCACGGCCGCTTCGAGTCGCGGTACTGGGGCGACGCCGAGCACTACCGCTGGACGCAGAGCTTCTCGGAGGCGGGCACCCCCGACGCGGCGTGCGATCCGGCCGATGGCTGCTGTCCCGAGGGCGAGCCGGGCCGACGCCGCTGCCTGGCTGTCATCGACGTGACCCAAAACTGCAACCTAGCCTGCTCGTACTGCTTCGCCAGCAGCCGGCCGGGCCTGCCGGAGGTGCCACGCGCCACGATCCGGGGCCTGCTGGAGACCGTGCTTCGCGAATCGGGCGGCCCCAGCCCGATCCAGCTCAGCGGCGGCGAGCCCACGACCCGCGACGACCTGCCGGACATCGTACACGACGCGAGGCAACTCGGGTTCACGCACATTGAGGTCAACTCCAACGGCGTGCGCCTGGCCGAGGAGGACGGGTACGCCGAGGCGTTGGCGGCGGCCGGCGTCACAACCGTGTACTTGCAATTCGACGGCTTCGGCCGCAAGGTGTACGGGGCCATCCGGGACGCGCCTGGCCTGGAGAAAACCAAGCGCCGCGCCGTCGAGCGGTGCCGCGCAGCGGGGCTGCCCGTCATCCTCGTCCCGACCGTCGTCAAGGGCGCCAACGAACACCAACTCGGCCTCATCGTGGACTATGCGCTGGCCAACCTCGACACCGTCCGCGGCGTCAATTTCCAGCCCGTCAGCCACTTCGGCCGCCACGCCGACGACACCGGCCACCTCAGCCTCCCCGACATCGCCAACCTGCTGGCCGAGCAGACCGGCTTCCTGCGCCAGCGCGACCTCATGCAGGTGCCGTGCTGCAGCCCCCAGTGCAGCAGCGCGACCATGCTGCTGGCCACGGGAGCCGATCGCAAGGGCCGACACGGCGCCATGCCGCTGACGCGGTTCGTATCCGAGGAAGCCTACCGCGACGTGGTCGCCGCCTTCGAGGAAAAACAGTTCATGGACGTGCTCGCCGGCCGCCCCGAGGGTATCGACGCCGCCCGCGTCGCCGCCGACTGCTGCGGCATCACCGTCCCCGACGGCCTCGATCGGTTCCTGCCCCGCATGCTCGCCGTCACCGTCACCGGCTTCATGGACGCCGACACCGTCGATCTCGCCCGCCTGGGCAAATGCTGCATCAACGTCCCGACGCCCGAGGGGCAACTCGTGCCCTTCTGCGGCTACAACCTGACCACCCGGGACGGTCGTTATGCGCTGCGGGACCAATACAAACGGCAAGCGACGCGCCCCATCGGCGGCCTCCCCGTGCTCCCCCGCTAGGCCCCGCTTTTTGGCCGCCGTTGCGCACATGGCAAATGTCATCCCCGGCCGCGCCGAGTAGGGGTCCGTTGATCGAACACATGTTGGCCCAGGGCGGCGCTGCTTGCGCGACCGGGCTCTACAGCCATCCGCTCGTCGAGGCGGTCCTCGGCGGCAGCCTCCACCCCGGTGGCGAGGAACTGACACGCGAATTGGCCGCCCGCGCCGGCCTGAAGCCGGGATCCCGGGTGCTCGACGTCGGCTGCGGCCGCGGCAGCACATCGATCCTGCTCGCCGAGTCCTTCGGGTGCCACGTCACCGGCGTCGACGCCGACGCCACCAACGTCAGCCTGGCGACGCAGCGAGCCGAAGCCGCCGGTTTGACCGAGTCCCTGCGGTTCCTGGCGCTGCCGGGCGACCGCCTGGCACAACTGGATGGAACCTACGACGCCGTGGTCTCCGAATGCACGCTCTGCCTCATGGGCGAGCGAGCCGTCATGCTCGAACTCCTGCGCGATCGGCTGCGCCCCGGCGGGCACCTCCTGCTCTCTGATGTGACCGTCGAGGCACCGGCCGAATCCTTCCGCAGCGCCGCCGCGTTCGCCGCGTGCCTGGGCGGGGCCGGCCCCTACTCCGAATTGCGCGACGCATTGGCGCAACGCTTCGACGTCGACTACGCCGACAACCGACCCGCCCTGCTGACAGCCGTGCGCGACCGCATCCGGAGCCGCGTCAACGTGGACGCGCTCATCGACGCGCTGGGCGATGCCACCGGCCTGCGCCAACTGGTCCACGAGGGCGAGGCGGCCCTAGCCGACGGAAACCTCGGTTACGCGGTGTTCGTCGCGCGCCGGACCCGTTAGCAGTCGCCGCGGGCTGCGCCAATGTCGGATTCCCAACGGCGGCGCCAGCGACCGCCGTCCAAGCCATCGCCGATGACGTAACGCCGCCGGCGCGCGTCGCGAAGCGAGACCCCCACGCGCACCATGCTGTGCTCCGAGAGACACTGCAAGGCCGCGTACATGGCGCGCCGCTTGAGGCCCGTGCGGTCGATCAGATCCGTCGGGGACAGGGGGGCTTCGGCCTCGTCGAGGACTTCCAGCAAGAGCCGGCTGGTCGCCGGACAGGGCCCCGTGGTCATGCTCATCACAGCATCATCGGCGCGCCTGAACATGCTGTTTCGGTTGCAGGGTTGAAGGCGAAATGCAACCCTCCAGGCGGTGCTGTGGGCGGCGCGGGACCCATGGCTCAAGTGCGCCCCGGCCCTGGCGGCCCTGTGGCTGAAGCAGACCGCGTCCGCGCCGCCTACTCCAAACGGGCCAGGCGCTACGAGTCGCAGGCGGCGCTGTACCACTTGATGGGATTTCGGGACAACGCCTACCGGCGGGCCGCCGTCGCCGCGCTGCACCTGCGCGAGGGGGACACGGTCGTCGAACTGGGCGTCGGCACCGGGCGCAACTTGCCCATGCTCGTGGCGGCGGTGGGGCCAAGCGGTCGCGTCGTCGGGGTCGACCTGACGCCGGCCATGCTCGACGAGGCCCGCCGAAAGATCGACGAGGCGGACTGGGACAACGTCGAATTGATCCAGTGCGACGCCGCCGACGCGCCCCTGCCCGAAAGCGTGGATGGCGTGCTGGCGACCTTCGCACTCAACCTGGGGCCACGCTACGCAGAAGTCATCGCGCGAGCGGCGGACGCCCTGGCTCCCGCCGGCCGCTTGGCGGTCCTCGACCTGCGCCGACCCCGCGGCTGGCCCACCTGGCTGCTTCGACCCATGCTTCTGGCCGTACGACCCTTTTGCGTGACCCTCCAAACCATCAGCCGGGACGTGCCGGCCGCCATGCGGCGCCACCTGGACGTCCACCAGCGGCGGTTCTACTTCGGCTTCGCATACCTCGCCGTCGGCCGCCGTGCCCAAGCCGCCAGCGCCAAGCCGGGGCCCCGCCTGCCGGCCTCCGAACGCCCATGACGCCCACAACCACCCAGCCGTCGTACACGATTCGCCGCAGCGTACCCACCGACTTCGCCGCCACCGTCGCCAAGGCCCACGAGGAACTGCAAAAGGAGGGCTTTGGAATCCTGTCCGAAATCGACATCCAGGCCAAGATGAAGGAAAAGCTGGGCAAGGACATGCCCCCGTACGTGATCCTCGGGGCGTGCGCGCCGCCCCTGGCGTGGAAGGCCCTCGGAGCCGAACCCGACCTCGGTGTCATGCTGCCCTGCAACGTGTGCGTCTACGTCGACGCCGCCGGCGCCACCGTGGTCAGCGCCATGCAACCCAAGGCCGCGCTCGAAATGATCCACAACCCCGTCGTCGATGAAGTCGCCGGCGAGGCCAGCGCCCGGCTCACCCGCGCCGTCGCTGCCATCTGAACGGGCCAAAACCGCCCGCAGATTGTCCTCTGGGCCACCCCTGCCGGCATGGCTTTGCCATGCACAAGGTCTCGGTCGTCCCATGACGACGGTCGTCACCGGCGCCAGCGGCCACGTGGGCTCCAACCTGGTGCGAATGCTCCAAGACGACGTGCGCGCCGTGGTCCACGGCGACCAGCGAGCCCTGGAAGGCCTCCCGGTCAAACGCATCCACGCCAGCCTCGAAGACCCCGCCTCCCTGCGCAGGGCCTTTCGTGGCGCGCACACCGTCTACCACCTCGCCGCCCACATCTCCATCACCGGCGACCCGGACGGCTCCGTCTACGCGACCAACGTCCTCGGTGCCCGAAACGCGGCCCAAGCCGCCCTCGCCGAAGGTGTTTCACGATTTGTCCACATGTCCAGTGTTCATGCATTTGACTTGAAAAACGCTGGATCGGTCCTGGACGAAACCGGTGCTTTTTCAGGTCCTGGTAATTACGCCTACGACAAATCCAAGGCAGCCGGAGAAGCCGAGATTCGCGCCGCCGTCGCACAAGGTCTGGACGCAACCATCGTCAATCCCACGGGCATCATTGGCCCCGTCGATTTCACGCCCAGCCGCATGGGAAATGTCTTCCTGGATTTGGCGTCCAGGCGCATGCCCATGCTGGTTTCAGGCGCCTTTGATTTCGTCGACGTTCGCGACGTGGTCAGGAGTCTGATATCGGCCGCGAGTCGCGGCGCCACGGGCGAAAATTACCTCCTCGCCGGGCACCGCGTCAGCATCGGGGAATTGGCCCGCCTGGCGTCGTGCGCAACCGGCGTTCCGGCACCCCGAACCGTCCTGCCGGCCTGGGTCGCCGCGCTGGGAACACCCCTGTTGGAAGCCTCTGCACGGCGCACCGGTCGGCAGGCGCGCTTCACGCGGGAGGCCCTGGGTGCCTTGCAGCATTGCCCCCGAATCGACGACCGCAAGGCGCGGCGGGAAATCGGGCACTCGCCCCGGCCCATGGCGGATTCGGTCAGGGACACCTACGCGTGGTTTCGCCAGCGCCGCATGATGGTTTGCACGTGAATGGGTATTCGGCGCTAGTCGGCTTCGAGATTTTCCTCGCGGCCGTGACCTTCGTGGCGCTGCTGGTCATTCGCGCACCCTACGGACGCCACACGCGGCCCGGCTGGGGACCAACGATTGCCAGGCGCCCGGCATGGATCGCGATGGAAGTGCCCGCGGTGCTGGTTTTCCTCGTCATTTTTTTGCGCGGTGATAATCGCGCAGAACTCGTGCCGCTGCTGTTCTTAGCAATCTGGCAGGCCCACTACATCAACCGCACGTTTGTCTATCCTTTTCGGGTGCGTGGAAACAAGCCTATTCCCATTGTCATTCCGTTGGCTGCGTTCGGCTTCAACGGGCTCAACGCCTACCTGAACGCCCGCTGGGTCGGCGATTTGGGAGTCTACCCGACGGCGTGGCTGCTGGATGCGCGCTTCATTGGCGGCGTGGCGTTGTTTGCCGGCGGCATGGCGCTCAACATCCAGAGTGATGGAGTCCTCATGCGGCTGCGTCGACCGGGCGAATCGGGCTACCGGGTTCCGCGTGGAGGCCTGTTTCGGTGGGTCAGTTGCCCCAACTACCTGGGCGAGATCGTGGCCTGGATCGGATGGGCCGTGGCAACATGGTCGCCGGCGGGTCTCGCCTTCGCGTTGTACACGGCGGCCAACCTTGTGCCCCGGGCCCTGGCGCACCACCGCTGGTACCTCAGCACGTTTGCCGACTACCCGCGCCGCCGGGCCCTGGTGCCGGGCCTCCTGTAGTTGACGCGTGGCTCTGGATCGCGGCGAAACCTCCGTTGGGCGGCGAACCAAGCGTTATACGTCCCGCGCCTCTTGGGATCGCGGTGCCAAAGTTGTTGCTCCGTCCATCTTCCTTGTTGCTCGGCCTGTTGCTCATGAGCACGGCCGTTGCGTCCTTGGTACCGGCCGACCCGGAGCCATCGCCTGAGGTGCTGCCGATCGCAGCACTCGCGGAGCGCTACGGCGACGCCTTCGCCCTGCCGCCGCTTCCCGAGGGCTTGGACCCCGCGGAGGCTGCGTTGTACGGCTTCTTCGAGCAGGACGCGCTCGGGCGCGCCCCGGCCGACTGGATTGAGTGGGTCGGCGAGGCGTACAACCTGGATGCCGCCGGAGCGCCCGCCCAGGGTTTGCTCGTGCAGGATGTCCTGCGCCTGTACGACTTGGTGGGCGCCGAACTCGACATCTTCGGCCTGCTGGACCTCGAACGCCAGGCGGCGTCGCTGCCCCCGGCGGTCGCTGGTCCTTTCGCGGCGCTCGTGCATGAGGTCGTTGAGGTGTACGCGGAGCAGGTCCCCCTGGCCATTGAGCTCGGGGAGCGGTTCCCGACGGCCAGCATGCTGGAGCCGATGGTGACGCGCGCCGAGCGCGACGCGATGGCCGACCGCGCCGAGCGCCTCGTGGACGCGGTGGCCCGCTTCAAGGCGGCGACCGCCCACGTCTGGGCGAGCCTGCCGAGCCTCCCCAGCGTTCCGTTCGCCGGCACTGACCCGCCTCTGTTCAGCGACGCCGAGGGTTTGGTGGTGCTCGGCGGCTACGGCGATGGCACCCACGCGCCCTCTGGCGCCTATGCCGACCCGGTCCTGTCCATGGACCCGGCGGGCAACGACCTTTACCTGCACTCGGCCGGCGGGGCGGACCCGACCGGCTTCCTCAGCTACGGCGGCAACGGCCTGGCCTTGTCGGTCGTGGCCGATCTGGCGGGCGACGACCGCTACCTGTACGACGGCCCGGTCTCGGTGGTGCAGGGCTCGGCTTCCATTGGCGGCATCGGAATCCTGGTGGACGCCGAGGGCGCCGACACGTACTCGGCCACGTTCACGCGCACGACCAGCGGCCCGTGCAGCCTGTGCCCGACGTACTACTTTGATGGCGGCGCCCAGGGCCACGGCTACGGCGGCTACGGCCTCATGCTGGACGCGGCCGGCGACGACGTCTACCAGTTCGACTTCGGCTCCACGGCCGGCCGCTGCATCTGGGCGTTCGGGCAGGGCTTTGGCGGCGCCGGCGGCGTTGGCATCGCCAGCGACCTAGCCGGCGACGACGAGTGGCGCTCCGTGGGCTTCGGCATCACCGGCGGCGACCGGTGCTGGGGCTCCGGCGGCACGCGCGCCTTCCTCGGGCAGTACGTCCAGGGCGTCGGCTTCTACGGCGGCGTTGGCATCATCAAGGACGCTGGCGACGGCGACGACATCTACTACGCGTACATGGAGTCCAACACGGTCGACTACTACTCGCAGGGCTTCGCGGCCTTCGGCGGCGTCGGCCTGCAGTACGACGAAGGCGGCAACGACGACTATTACGCCGTCGAGGTGGCCTTTGACCCCTGGATCAACCCCACGCTCAACTGCGCGTTCGGCACGGCCAGCGCCGGCGGCATCGGTGTCTTCGTGGATGTGGCCGGCGACGACCGCTACTATGGCGACACGGTGAGCCCGCGCGGCGCCTTCACGATGAACGAGGGCTTCGGCGGCATCGGCGCCGCGTACGGCCTCTTCATTGACGGCGAGGGCGACGACATTCACATCATGGAGGCGCACGGCGTCGGCTTCTCGCAGGTGGCCGGCCGCGGCAATGCGCTCAACAACGGCAACGTGATCGGCAGCTACCTCGACGCTGGCGGCAACGACACGTACGTGGGCCCCGGCTACGACGACGGTGTGTGGATCGGCGGCGCCGACATCAACCTGCTTGTGTTTCCCTAAGGAGTGAACAAAATGAAGATCGCAACGACGCTTCTGATGCTAGTATTTCTGAGTCTGTGGGTCGCCGGTAGCGCCGCAACGCCCGCCGCGTGCGCGGACGACTGCGAGATCCCCAGTCATTCGTTTGGCTATGTTCCGCCGCTCTTCGAGGTCGCCAGTGGCGCGTCGGTCGTGTGGACGTCGCTGGACACGATCCACGTCACGGCGGACGGTGCGGCCGGCGGCGACGCGGGCACGTGCTTCTTCGTGGATCACCACACCACGTTCGACTCGATCCCGGTGCGCTTCGACTTCGATGGGTCGACCCTGACGGCGACCGCCGATGGCCGCACGTCGGAGTGCGGCGGCGTCGATGTTCTGCCCTCCGGAGCGGCGCTGCTGCAGTACTTCTGTGTGCTGCACCCGAACATGCGCGGCGCCCTTCTGGTCAGCGCCTGATCCGGCCGCTGCGGCCGTTGGCCGGCTCGTCTTGAGCCCTTTTTTCCGTTCCTCTTTCCGATTCCTTCTTGCTGTTTTCTTGCACGGATCTGTGTTTTCGGTAGCGTGGTCGCCAGTGGGCATGGGCCGAAGGTCCGCTGGAGGGACCGCCGGGGACGCTGTTTCGAAAACTGCCGGGGACCGGTTAAGAACCCCGGAAAGCCGAGCGTTATGTCCTCACAGGAGGACTACCATGAAACGAACCGGAACCCCACTTTTCCGCCACATGGCCGCCGTCGCGGTCGTGACCCTCCTCGCTGCGGGCGGCCTGGCCACCGCGCAGGCCACCGACCGGGTCGTGTCCGACCATTACCCTGCCTACACGAGCGACCGCGCCACGGACCGGCTGAGCGACCGCCCGGCGGCGGCCGTCTCGGATGTCGCGCCAAACCCGCATCCGCAACCGCATCCGTGCGAGCGCGTCGCTGCGGCCGCCCAGCACGCCGCCCGGATGTCCGCCTGGCTGCACCAGTCGATCGCGACGCATGAGCGCATCCTGGCCATGCTCGGCGAGCGCGAGGCCCGCGTGCTGGAGGCCCTCGAGGGCAACGTCTCCGAGAACCAGACGATCTACCTGAGGCACGTCCTGGAGCGCATCCACACGGCCCAAGGGGTCGTTGAAGAGCGTTTGGAGCGCCTGCGGGCCGCCGTGGTCCACGTTGAGGAGCGTATCGCGTACCTCAAGGGCCTCGTCGAGCGCTGCCGCGAGTATTGGGACGCCCCCGTGACCAGCGACGAGCCGTCCGAACAGCCCGACCCTGCGCCGGACGCGCGCCCGGACGTCAAGCCGGTCCCCGCATCCGATGTCCGGTCGGATGTCGCCGTGGCATCCGGCTAGGCCGCGCGCCGGGGGCTTGGCCGCAGCAGGCCTCCGGCCACCTTCCACCGGCTGCCCGGTTCCATCGGGCCCAGTGGTTCCACTTACCCCCTCCTCCCCTTGCTTATCTGGGAAGCGCCAATGCGAGGCTCGCGGGCGGGCACTCCCCGGCCGCTGGAGCACGACTCCATGCAAACGCAAGAGCAAATTGCGCCCCACCTCGAGAAACTCACCCGGGCGCTTGGAGACAAGGTAGGAACAGAGGTCAGTGAGGATGACCTCAGAGACGAATTCGCGAAGTACCTGGAATACGGCGTCCCCGTCGACCAGGCGATCAAGACGATCCTTCGCCACCACGGCGTGCAGGGCGGCCCAACGGCCGCCCCGGCCGGACCCAACCTGGACAGCCAGGAACGGGTCCCGCTGGCCGATGTTCCCGGCGGCGTGCCGTACGTGAACCTCCTGGTTCGGTTCGTGACGCTCAACACCAAGACCGTCATGGCCCGCGGCGAGGAGAAACAGATCCTGTGGGGCCTGCTCGGCGACGAGACCGGCACGCGCCCGTACACGTCCTGGCGCGCCCTGGAAGGGCTGGAAAAGGGCGACGTCGTGGCGATCAAGGGCGCCTACACCAAGGAATTCAACGGCGAGATCCAGATCAACTTCGGCGACCGCTGCCGACTGGAGAAGCGCGACGCCAGCGAACTGCCGGAAATCAAGCAGGAAGTCAAGGACGTGACCGTCGCCGACCTGCAGCCGGGCCTGCGCGGTTTCCGCGTCAAGGGCCGGATCCTCGACGTTTCCGAGCGCGAGGTCGTCGCCCGCGGCGAGCCGAAGAAGCTGTGGAGCGGCCAGTTCGCCGACGAGACCGGCAAGGTCGAGTACACGTCGTGGCACGACCACGGCCTCGAAGCGGGCCAGGCGGTCACCATCGAGGGGGGCTACATCCGCAGCTTCCGCGGCGTGCCCCAGTTCAACTTCGACGCCGACGCCAAGATCGAGAAGGGCGCCAAGGGCCTGCCTCCCGCCGAGGACCTGGACCTGAGCCCCGTCGTGACGCTGGCTGAAGTCATCGAGCGCGCCAACGCCAACGACATCACGGTCGTCGCAACCCTGTTGGAGGTGCGCCCTGGATCGGGTGTGGTCTTCCGCTGTAGCGACGCCAGTTGCAGCCGCGTGCTGGCCAACGGCATGTGCCGGCTGCACGGCAAACAGGAGGATGGGGGCCAGCCGGACCTGCGGGTCAAGGCGGTCCTCGACGACGGCACCGGCGCCATCAACATGGTCGCCACCCGCGCGATCACGGAGCAACTCACCGGCAAGGACCTGGACACCTGTCTCGCCGAGGCGCGCAACGCCATGCGCTACGAGATCATCCAGGACCAGTTGGCGGAGAAGTTGACCGGCCGCGTCTTCGAACTGCGCGGCGACGCCCGCAGCGACGACTTTGGTCCCATGTTCATCACCCGCTCCATGAGTGAGCACGCGCTCGAGATCAACGCCGAGGCGCGCAAGCTCCTGGCGGACCTGGACGAAGCGCAGGAGGGACTCTGATGGCCTTCCAGCGCGAGGTGGCGCACCGCGTGTTCGCCGCCGAATTCAACGCCAGCCGGGCGACGATCGAGAGCCAGGGCGAGAAGGAGCCGAGCTACGTGATCACGCCGCTGGGTGCCAAGATGAACCGCCTCCACGTGGTCGGCGTCTGCACGGATGTCGAGCAGGTCGGCGAGGGCGGGGATGTCCTGCGGGCCCGCATCAGCGACCCGACGGGCGTCTTCACCGTCTACGCCGGGCAGTACCAGCCCGACGCGGCGTTGGCGCTGGGCAACCTGGAGCCGCCGTGCTTCGTCGCGGTCACCGGCAAGGCCCGGACGTACGAGCCCGAGCCGGGCAGCGTTTTCTGTTCCATCCGGCCGGAGGCGATCAACGTCGTCGACGAGGCCACCCGGGACCACTGGATCCTGGACACCGTTCGCCGTAGCACCGAGCGCCTGCGCGCCAGCCACCTGGCCCAGACCCGCGACGACGCCACGGCGGAAGCCATCGCGGCCGAGGGCATCGCCCGCACCGCCGCCGAGGGCGCGGTGTTGGCCAAGGAGCGGTACGGGTGGACCGAACTGCCCCGCTTCTGGGAGACGGTCCGCACGGCGGCCAATCACTTGGTCGAGGGCGGCGACGTGCCGGTTCACCATGTGGCCGCCAGCGAAGAGGCGCCCGCAGCCCCCGCGCCGGTTCCGACCTGGAAGCCCCCGGCTGAGTCGGCGCCGGCCGAGACTGGCAACGACGAGCTGGACGACGCGGTCCTGGCCACCGTCAAGAAGCTGGAGGGCGACCGTGGAGCCAACTGGGACGACATCGTCCAGGAAGCTGCCAGCGACGACGCCACCAGCGACGATGTGGACGAGGCGCTGAACCGCCTCATGGACAAGGGCCTCGTCTACGAGCCCACGCTGGGCATCCTGAAGACGACCTAGATGCGAATAGCCTCAGCCCGGACAGCCCTGGCGGCCTGGCCGTCGGGTGTCCGCGGCGGCTGGCCGCCGGCGTCCCCGTCTGACTAGGCGGCGGGCGCCGGCCCGTCGTCGCCGGGGCCGTCGAGGTCGAGGTTCTCCGCCAGGTCGCCCTGCGGGTCGATGACCATCATGCCCACCTTCAACTGGTCCGCCTCGTCCTCCGGGATGGGTTCGGCGACCGCCTTGTCGGCCAGGATGGAGGAGTTGCCGAAGGGGTCCTCCAGAATCAGGGTGATCGGGTCCGCCTGGCCTTCGCGCAGCCGCCCGAAGAGCGCCTGGAGTGCCTCGATGCGCTCCCGCACGCCGTCTTCCTCGGCGTCCCGGTGCAGTTGGTCCAGCACACGCTCGATGCGAACGATGATGCCTTCGACATTGCTGATGAAGGCCTCGGACGAGATGCCGGGCTCAATCATGATGCCGAGTTCGGGGATCCGGATGGTGCCGCTGGACGAGCGCACGACGCGCACCATCATGTCCTCCGCCGCCGTCACGCGGTAGCTCACACGGGTCGGGTCCTTGCTCTCCGTGAGCACGAAATCCGTGTGCCGGTAACCGCATTGCAGGCAGCGGATGAGGGTCTCCAGCGACTTGCCCATGTAGGGCAGTTCGACGGTCTCTGCGGCGTACTCAAGGCCCGCGGTGCCGCAGGCGGGGCACTTCGCCTCGTCGAGGATGGTGCGGGGCACGGGCGCCGTGGGACCCGAGGCAGGAAAAAAGCGTATGGGGCCGCGCGGGGCCGGCTGGCCGGCGCAGGGGCCGGCGGATCGATGGGTCGAGAAGCCCTGCGGCGCACCGATCGACCGGCCGACCGGCCGATCGGCGGGCGGGCTCGGGAAGCTTCTTCCCTGTGCCACCGGGTCCCCGGGTGTGCGGTCCATTATCTTGGTCGGGCTGACGTGCCTCCTGCTGGCAGGGTGCTCCGATGAACCGGCGCCCGCGGTACCTGCCGATGAGCCACCGGCCGTCGGCGGCGACACCCCATCGACCGTTCCGACCTGGATGGTCGGCGACGCATGGGAGTGGGAGGCGCCCTGGGGCATCTACACCCTCGTCGTCACCGGCGAGACCGCCACCGACTACATCATCGAGAGCGACGGCCCCGACATCGCCTGGTTCAACGAGATCGAGCCAGTCAGCACCATGGGGCCCCAGCGCAAGTCGGACCTCGCCGGCAGCCAAGGCGACACCCGGGTGCAGTTCTTCGACTGGCCGCTATCCGACGGAAAGCAGTGGGCCACCCAGTGGGACGGCAACGACTACAAGCTAACCGCAGCCGCCAAGGGCGACGGCGTCTTCGAAATCCAGGCGCATCAGGGCGATATCCTGCGCGTTTCGTACACATTCGACCCTGAGGTGAAGTGGTTCCGCGAAATGACGTTTTACGACGAAAACGGCACCAACAGCCAGCCGGTGAAGCTCCGCGAGCACATCACGGGCTGGTCCGGCGCCGTGGCCCGTTGGACGTACGAGGTCCTTGACGAGGATACGATCACGGGGCCCAGCACCGGGCCGCCCAAGACGTACACCATTCCCGCGGAGGCCACCGACCTTCACCTCGAGGTCGACTTCTCCTGCACGGAGCCCGGCGCCGTGTTCTTCGCGCTGGGGCCGGCGGAGGCCATTCCCAGCATTGCAACGGGCGCGGAAAGCGACGGCTACACCATCAACCGGCAGTGCCCGGACGGCTTCAGCGAGGCCGTCACGATCTCGGAAACGCCGACTGAGGGAACCTGGGGCAACCTCCACGCATTCGCCTCTGCCGACGCCGAAATCTCGTACCGGTTCCTGGCGCGAACGCTCGTGATGGCACCCGTGGCGACCGGTTAGGAATCAGCACGGCGGTGTCTTCGCTTGGCTCAGAAACCGCCGCGCTTCGCACAGTGTCGCAGGCGACACCGCGGTCCCCGGTCCAGCTTCGCCTAGAAGCCGCCCCGGGCCTTATTCCGGTCGATCTTGACACCGGTCGGCGCGACGATCATCATCGTCTTGCCGAGGCCAGCGATGTCGCCGTTGATGTCCGCGACCAGCTTCTTCAGGTCCGTGATGACACGGCGCAGGACGATCTCATCCTTTTCGATGGCGGAGAAGTCCAGCAGGAGCAGGTTGCCCTTGTAGACGTAGTTGGCGAACTCACGCAGCTCGTCGTAACGGCTCAACTCGCCGACGCGAACCATCATGGTCGCCGTGGCGTCGAACAGTTCCGTGTCCGACAGGTGGTCGTCCAAGTCGATGTAATCCTCGCCGGTGGCCGTGCGAGCAGGTCGCGTTTCAGCCTTCGGCGTAAAGAGAGACTTCAATCCCATGTGTGCATCCCGCTAACGCGTACCTGGACCCGCGTCATAAGAGTACCCAAAACGGCTCGCCCCCAGGGGAGCGTCAAGCGTCGAGCTCCCAGAGCCGGTCGCCGAGCACGTGGACGCTGCGAACCGCCTTGCCCTTCGTGGAAGGGCCCATCTCGGCCCCCGGCATCAGGCAGCGCCCGACGGCCAAGGGTTGCTTGTTGCGCTCGTCTCGAATCCAGCACCAGTCCCCCTCCACCAGATCGGGGTCCGCGTCGACGATTCCCGGCGCCATGACATCGGCGCCATTATGCACGAACTTCACGGCGCCCATATCCACCGTAACGTAGCGGGCCGACGGGCGATACTTAAGCAGGCCTCGTACGGAGAGGAAGTTCTTACCATCCTGCTCCAGCCCCATCACCACGTTGTCCACCACAACGACACCGTAATCCGGCAGCTCGCCGACCTCAACGGCCGCAGAATCCGGCCACAACTCGGCGCCGCCAAACAGGGTGCTGAGCTCAGAACGCAGCGACCCCGCCTGCTTCGTCTTCAAACGGGCTCGCCGACGGATGCGAAACTCGGACACAGCCGGGCCAGCGGCCGCCCCCAAATAGGCTGCTCGAAGCGCACGCCGCGCGACCAGCAAGGCTCGCTGCCGCCGCCGCCCCCCGTCAACGTGCCCCCGCAACCCTCATAAGAGAGACCCATGTCGCTGCGCCCTGCGAGGTCGCCCCAGAGCGGCCAGGCTCCAGGAGAATTCTCATGGGAACCGGAACCCCTTCAATGCGCGGCGGCCACAAGACGCACATTCGTTGCCGCCGATGCGGCCGTCACGCCTACCACATCCAGAAGAAGCGCTGCGCGTCCTGCGGCTACGGCGCCACCGCCAAGCTGCGCAGCTACAACTGGGCGAAGCACCACTAAACCGAGTGGCGTGGAGCTGAGCTTCGCGGAGACCCACACGGGCCTCCGCGAAGCCAAGCGCCACGAGGTGCCGTCCTTGGGCCGGCGCCTGGCGCGTCCATACGGGCACGAAAGCCGGATCCCGCCACCGGCGAGTCCGGGCTTCCGACAGTCCTTCATCCTTTGCAACCCCACGCAGGGATCGTCAAGCGGCCAGTCCGGCAGCGCTTTGCGCTGCCATCTGGCGGGCGGCACCTTTGGTGCGGCCCGCTCCGACGATGGATTTGGTCCATGCCCCTGTTCTCTTTCTGCACTCGCCTCCGCCCCCACGCAGGGATAGTCAAGCGGCCAACGACGATGGATTTAGGATCCATTCCTTAGCGGTTCGCAGGTTCGAATCCTGCTCCCTGCACTGGAACAGAGGAGCGACCGTCGGGAGCGACGGTTGTTCCAGTGTTGCGCGAGGCGCGGCTTGCCCGCGCCTTGTGCTTGCACTTCCTCCCTCGCTTCGCTCAGTCGAAGCGCAGGTCGCAGCAATCCCGCGGTGTTCGGCGCAG
>JBFJYU010000021.1:0-19589 GCA_041622435.1 Thermoplasmatota archaeon
ACGGGCAAGTCGAGTTACGGCCAGGCTGACTGTCAGAGTTGCAGTCCGGCAACGCCGTTCTTCAACTACGGCGCCAGCGCCGACACACTGGATGCCATGATCTACCTGAACATCGGCCAGTTGTGGAACACGATTGGCCGCGGGGCGATCCTGGCGGCCGGCGATGCGGTGCCAGGCTGGCTACGTAACCTCGCGCAGTACGATGCCCAGGGTCACATCTTCCTGGAGATTCGGGACATCCCGCGCGATGGTATCTCGATCTGGGCCGATGGCATCAACGAGGTGGTCATCGACCCGAGCCCGGTGCTTGGAAAGCGCCTGACCAAGTTCTTCGCTGACTTCCAGTTGAAGTTCAGCGACGGCCGGGAGCAACCAAGCACGTGTATCATCTGCCTCGGCTTTGCCGAGTTGAAGTATTATTGGTTCTACGGCTGGTGGTTCGGCATCGAAACGTTGTCCATCCTGTTGGAGGACCTTGGCCGGATCTCGATCAAGCCGCACCTGGAAAGCATCGTTGACATTGATGGTCATTTGGTGCTGCACTTCCGGGCCGGCGCGGGCGCCACAGCCGGCGCCGGATTGGAATTGTACGTGCTTGGGACACGGTGGTTGTGCGTTTGTCTGCACTTGCCGTGGTTTAGCCTGATCATTGATCCAGGTTTCATTTCGTTCGAAGTGCTGAGTTGGTCATGTTGTACCATCCAGTATTTCTATTTCGGATGGCCGTGTGTGAAGAGTTGGGACCTGCATTGGTGTGACAAACACTGGTACGTCGGGTTCCGCGGAACGTATCCTGGGAATTGGGGTTTCGACCTACCCATGGCGCTTCCGCCAATTGTGCCATTCAGAGGATTAGACATACGAGACGGCGTGCATCACGTCTTCATCAGCCCCCGCATCCTGGCGTGCGCCGGTGGGAGCTGGAAGAACCCCGAGGTGTTCTGCTGGGAGATTGCGAGATTGGTGCCCATTCCGTTCGTGGTCGTGTACGCGATGCTGAAGTACTTCAGGATCAGCGCCGACAGTTGGACGGTGAGCCACACGCACTGATGAAAGGAGGAAAATGAAAATGACTCAACAAGGACGAAGCGAAAAGCGCCCGATCCTGGCAGTGCTGGTGGTGGCGACTCTCATGCTTGCCTCTGGTCTGGCCAGTGCAAACGAATTTGTGAACGTGCCCGGAGTGGTGGAGATTGGTTCACTGGAGCCGGCCGGTTACACGGAGGAATCCGATTCCGGCGGCTACGAAACCGGTCCGTTCGAATCCGACGAATCGGTCGACACGTCGACCTGCATCATCCCGAACCCGTTCGGTGGTGGCTGTCTGTTTGAATTCTCGGATCACACCGAGGAGCAGCACCGCCACTATGACCGTGCGAGCTGGTACTACCATTCGGCCACCAATGACACGCGCAGCGGCTACTACGCCGACATCCTGGGCGGCGTGTTCTGGCTGAAGGTACGCTCGGGCGAATACGACCACGAGGAGAGCTCGGGTCAGTCGGGCGAGGGCGACCACTTCGACCGTGACTTCTACGACACCAACATTGGTTACTCGTCCGAGTCGATCCAGCAGAGTTCCTGGTTCGAGGACAACGACTACGGCTCGACGAATTCCTTCGAGGAATTGAACGTCGAGGCTGGCCTGGTCACGGGCGTCGTCGACGGCGACTTCGGTGTTGTTCGGCAGGACGACGGGCATGCGACGGATTCCGCTTCGGAGGAATCGTCGAGTTCGGCGGACGAGTCGCAGAGTTACTTCGGAATTCCTCTGTTCGGGTCCGGCGAAAGCGACTCGCACCAGTACAATCGCGACGTGGAGACGTTCTGGAACCAGACGACCGTTAACGGCAACGTGTTCCTGATCAACCAGCTCGACGATTCGCGCGTGGAGATCATCGGCGTCAGCTTCGACAAGGGTGACCGCGAGGAGACCGGCTCGGAGTCGGGCCGTGACGAGCACCGCGAGTACACCGATGTTCTGGGCTTCAACCTGATCGGCAGCCGCCAGATCGACGACCACCAGTCCAGCTACACGTACGTCAACGAGTGGCTGCACCTGACCGTGGACGCCATCGATGGCACCGTGGAGGGCGATGTCCTGTACGAGCACGGTGAGAGCGAGGAGAGCGGCTCCACCTACACTGAGGACCGCACCGACATCGTCGGCATCGGCATCGGCAGCCAGGGCGGTTCGGACTACTACCAGTCGGAAGCCTGGCGCCGGGCGGAGATCGCCCTGGATGCGGCTGATGGTACGGCTACCGTGGATGTCGCGCACTGGGACGAGGACTCCGAGTCGGACAGCACCGTTGAGGACAACACGATCGTGATCATCCCCATCGGGACCACGACGGAGGAGCACTCCAAGGTCCACTCGGATGGCAGTTCGATCGGCCTGAATCTGGGCGGCGGCGAGATCCTCTGGCTGACCGCCTCGTACGAGAACCGGACGAGCGAGAGCAGCCAGACCGAGGACTTCACCATCGACCACTCGCCGCTGTTTGGCACGGGGTCCGAGTCCATTGACGACCGCCGCGGTATCGACGTGGGCGTCGGCAGCGGCGCGCTGGACTTCGAGGCCGGCACCATGTACGAGGAAACCCGCACGCGCGAGGAGACGAACATCCGCGTGGGTGGCGACGACTTGCTGGGCACCTTCAGCGAGGACGAGCACTGGGGAACCGAGACTGGCGCGTCGCTTGGCGACGGGCTGTTCCAGTTCACCCTCGGCTACACCGATGGCAACAGCAACGATGGCATCTCCCTTGCTGGCACCGACCTCGGCATGCGCAACGACTACGAGGAGTTCCACACCTCGGTCGGCGGGAGCGTTGAGGACGACACGGCGGGCACCCTGCTGGTGTACGGCTTCAGCCACGAGGAGCGCCACGACGATCAGACGATCTACGCTGGCGACTCGGATGTCCTGCGCCTGGACCAGACGTCCACCAAGGACGACGTGACGCTCATCGTGCTCAACGGCATTGCGAGCATCAACGCCGGCCGCGAGTGGAACACGTACACGGTCTACGCTGGCGACACCGAGGTGGTTGATGCCAGCACGCAGACGACGGAGGCCGCCGTGGCCGCCGGTCCGGCTGGTGTTGACACGTCCGTGCTCATCATCTACGCAGACATCGGCGACACGCTGGGTCTGGCCATCGCGATTGCAACCTGGTGCGTTGACCCCGGCGTCCCGATTCCGTGGGATGTCGTGGGCGGGGCGTTGACGGCGCTGCCCGGTGAGGCGCAGACGGTCGGAAGCGTGGCCCTTGCGCTGATTCCGTTCCTGATGTGCGGTGCCGCGCCGGCGATCGCGCCGATTCTGGCCAACGCGTGTGTCGTCGCCGACTTGGCGGCGGGCATCGTGTTCGGCCTGGGCGGCCCCGTGGGCGGTCTTCTGCCCGGCTTCGTGACCGGGCTTGCCCTTGGGCTGCTGCCCGGTCAGGTGACCGGTCTGGTGCCTGGTGAGGCGTCGACGCTGCTGGGCCTGTCGCTCAACGACGCGGCTCCGGCTGCCGCTGGCGCGCTGGGAACCGGGCTGGCGACGGCCGAGACCGGCTATGACGTGGCTCGCGGCGGCGTTGATGCTGTCAACGGTTGTTTCTGGGCGACGGTGCCTGAGGAGGTGCGTAACCCGCAGCCGGTGCTGATGGCGATGGATATCGCGCAGAGTCCGGCCAACAATCCGCAGTCGCTGATTCCGTGGGGTATTGCGCCTCCGCCGGCGGTTCCGGACCCGTGGCCCGAGACGGTCGGTCCTGTTGTAGCGGCGTACTTCCCGACGACGGGTGACGTGTGGCCGCTCTACGACCAGGCTCGTGTGACTGCGTACGGCATGCTGGACATCCTGTTCCGCGCCGAGTCGATCCTGGAGACCCCCGCGACGCTGCCGCCGGTTGACCCGACCTGCCCCGACACGTGCACCGTTGAGGGTCCGTACGAGGACACTTACGGTTCGCTGACGGAAACCAAGGACAATGCGTACGACTATTCGGTCGAGTCGTCCAACTGGGTCGTGGACCAGGCGATTATCCTGTTGCTCGGCAGTTAGCCCGACAGGGTCCTTTTCCTTCCCTCTCTCCCTTTTTCAGTCATTTTTTGGCCATGTTTGTACTGTGGAGCGCAGCCGCCGCTGCGCAAGGCGTTGGGACAAATGCCGCAAGGGCCTTATTATAGCGTAACCTTTCTAGCTAGTAAGGCGGGTTGCGCGTCCGATGCCTGCGCGATTCGCCGGAGCAAACCAACCATCACCTTCACCCCCTCCACCAGTCCGTTTCCTTGTGGTTGGCACAGGCTCCCAGGGCGCCAACTACTGATTTTTCTAAAGCAGCTTATATCGTTCAATCAACAGGAGGCGGGCCCATTTTCGGCCCGCCGCCATTCTCGCTGGTCGGCCGCACCGTTTTATATGCACGTCGAGTTCAGGGCACGGCCTCGTTGTTGGTTGGTCCCGTAGGCCTGTGGTTGGTGCTGGCGGGAACTCGTTGCGACGAAGGTTCGTAGGAGAGGAGCTACTTGGAACCTGACTCAACTATTCGTGCGTCACGCACGAAAATCGTTGCACTGATCGTGATTTTGGCGATGTTGTCGCCATTCCCGGTCATTGGCATGGCTTCCGCCCAGGATTTGGGCCAGCCGGAAGCTGAACCGGAATACGCGGTAACGTCCCTAACGGAGACGGAGCGCGCGGAGTTCCTGGAACTGTATACCAAGGTGTTCATTCGCCAGGAGTTGCCGCTTGAGGACACCCCTGGCGAGTACCCTGATTATGAGCCCGAGCTACGTTTGGAGTTGGCTCGCGACATGATTCAGGTGCTCAAGGATGACCCCACCTACAGCGCCCGGCTGGATCCGGTCAACGCCGGTCCCGCGCTGGGCCTGTCGACGGAGGAGGACCCGCTCCATGACGCCGACGGCAACCTGGTCACCCAGGAGCGCGTCGACAGTGTCTACGAGGCTTTCCTCTACGGGCTGATCTTCGAGCGCGAACGCTTCATCGATCACCTTGAGAACATTGCTCAGGAGACGATGTCGCCGCAGGACCAGGAGAAGGAAGTCATCGACTCCGAGACGCCTCATTCCGAGGCCGACAGCGAGATCCGCAAGGAGTTCGCCGTTGAGCCGTTGCGGCACTGGGCCAACGAGAACCTCACCGCCGAGGTTCCTGCCTACTTCAACGCGACCGAGGCCACGCTCATCGACGAGCCTGGCATTCCGTTCCAAACGGAGACGGTCGACACACCGATTCCCGAGGACCTCCCCTCCGCGGAGGCCCCGACGTTCGAGCCCCCGGTCATGGCCGACCCGCTTGAGGTCATCAGCGATATCGAAGTCGATTCGCCCGAGATGCCCGAGCTGCTGGCCGAGCCGACCGATTTGACGGCCGCGCTGCCGACGAGCACGATGGCCGCGGCTACCCCGGCCGACTGGGCGGACCCCGAGTTCCAACTCGACCTTCCGCCCCTGCTGCAATTCCTGCGTGACTTCGCCAACCTTGGCGATGAGCTCATCAACGAAATTCTCGGCATCGTGGGCAACAACCTCGAAATGCCCGAGAAAATCGAGGGCGCTCTTGAGGCGTTCCCCGAAGTCGCCGGCCCGGTCAACGACTTGACCATCACGGCCGCCGAGTTCGCCGAACTCGTCATGCCCCTTTCGACGCCGTCCGAGACCCTCGCCGGCGCCGGCCTGCCGCCGGAAGTGACGAGCCTGGTGGCCGAACTCGAGCGCGAGGTCGGTCAACTGCAGTTCACGGGCATGGTCAATGGCCAACGCTTCAACGGCACCTGGTACTCGCCGGTTGCCGTGGACGTGGACGGCGACGGCGTCGCCGACCTGCTGGTCCAGATGAACCTCGAGGCCGATCCCTTGGACCTTGAGGACGGCATCCCGGACGCGGTGGACCGCATCACCGACGGCGAGCCCGTCGTCATGCTCCCCCGTCTGCTGGTCGAGCGCGTTAACGGCTACGTCGCACCCGAGGAGACCCTCCCCGGCGTGCCCTCGCCGCCGATTGGCCCCGGCGACCTGCCGGCTCTGCCCGCCGATCCGTTTGCCATCGACCCGCTGTCGAACGTCCCCATCACGGACGAGCAGTTGCAGGTGGCGGGTGTCGCCTTCGAGGCCGTCGACGAGCATGCTCCCGACGCGCCGGGCATCCCCGGCTTGCCGAACCCCGACCCCTTCCCGTACAGCCTCACGCTGGCCTTCAACATGCCCGGCAGCGACGAGCTGGTGATCCACGAAGTGGACTTCGCCGGCAGCGCTGACTCGCTGGACGTGCTGGTGCGCAACGTTGGTCCCACCGTCGAGGTGGCCACGGCCGGCGCCGCGGGTGCCTTCTCGTTTGCGACTTCGGTCCTGCACGACGATGACCCCGCCGGCGACATCTCCAGCATCGCCCTGGCTGGCGACCAGCCGCCCCTGCGGCTGCGCGCGGCCGCCGATGTGGAGCCCGCCACGGAATCCGCCAGCCTGAGCCTGCGACCCATCACGCCCATCGACCTGACGGCGAGCGCCCGCCGCGGCGACCCCGCCACGAGCCTGGCCGTCACTGCGTCGAGCGAAGAGATGCCCGCCATGGACCTCACGGTCGTCGGCGACACCCTCGACCTGCTAACGGTTGAAGGCGCCGGCATCGCCCTGGCTGTCCAGCGCGTTGGTTCCCCCAACGACGCTCCGGCGCCCGACGCCTTCGTCCACCGTGGCGTGGTTCTGGCCGACGCCGCCGCTGAGACGACGCTGTTGGTCTCCGAAGAGCTGATCACGATGGACGCCAGCGAGCGCGGCGCGACGGTACGCGCTGTGGCCGGTGGCGTCACCAACGGTGTCTACGACCACGCCACCTGGGCGTACGTCGCCGACGCCGGCCGCAACTTCGACCTCGACGCCTCCAACGGCGTGGACTTCAGCAACGACGATGCGCCCGAACAAGTGCGCGCCGTCGTCGCCCACACCACGGCTGCGGCACTGGCGGGCGAGGTGGCCGGCTTCAAGGCGAACGACGAGATGGCCGCCTTCGGCCTGCCCGGCGTTCGCTCGGCCTCGATTGCGCCCGATGACGCCGGCGGTTTCATCATTGAATCGTCGACGAGCCAGTCCACTGCGTTCCTGATGGACATCGAGCGGATGACCGCCGACGGCCTGGAGCGCGAGCGGTTCTACTTCACGAACCTGCCCGGCCGCCTGTCGGCCGAGATCCGCGACGGCAGCATCAACCTGGGCAGTTCCGAAACCGTTGACGCGGTTGTCGGCGACCTGTCCCGTCCGTTGGACGGACCCGACGCCGACCCGACGCAGGCCTACGTGGTCCTCGACGACCTCGACGGCAGCAGTTCGGTTGCCATGAGCGACGCTAACGTCAACATCATGGCCACGGGCGCCCTCGAATCGGGCACCGTGCTGGCCTCAAACGTTGTCAACGGCGCCGGGAACCACCAGTTCCTCGGCATCTCGGGCAACCACATGCTTGCCGAATCCCAGGGCGACGCGCGCCAGTACTCGGCCAAGGTCACCGGCATGGCCAGCCTGACGCCCGACGTCGGCGGTGTCATCAGTGGCCTGTCCGGCGGCCTCGGCAGCATCGAGCTCAATCTGGGCCTGCAAGGCCCTCTCTGCTGGAGCTTCGGCAAGGAGGGCGCCAAGATGGAGGTCTGCATCAGCAACGTGCCGGAGCGCATCGCCATCGACTTCGCGCTGGTTCCCACCCCCTCGATTGGCTACCACGCCAGCGAGGAGATCCGCGAACTGACCGTGAACTTGGTGGCCGACGCGGTGGACATTCTGTTCTTCGTGCGCGGCATCCCTGAGGATGTCGTCATGGACTTCACCCGCGACGGCATGGACCTGGTCATGAGTGACCGCCTGGACGCCATCGGCATGGCGGCCAAGCTGCGCGACACAACGATCACGGCCTTCGCCGAATCGATCCCGTCCGAGCTTCACTTCGGCTGGGGCGAGGGCGGTATGAACCCCGGCATCCCGGCCGGCGACGCCATTGGACGCGTGTACGCGGGCATTTCGCGCCCCGGATTCGCCTTCTTCGCGGACATCTTCCACCTGCCGCCTGTCAGCTTCTCGTGGGGCTCCGGCGCCATGGAAGTGGACCTGTCCGGGGACCGGATCGGCAGCGTCGACCTGCAACTGGTGCTCAGCGACGCCGACCCGTCGAAGAACCTGCAACTGCTGTTCCAGGCGCACGCCATTCCCGGCGTCGCGGCTACCTGGAACGGCGCGGGCGGCAGCCTGGGGACATCGGACGCCCTGGGAGGGGCTCTCCTGCGCCTGACGCAGGGCTTCGCATGGAATCCGACGCTCAGCCTGCAACTGGAGATTCGGGACGTTCCGCGCATTACCGGAGCCTCCTGGACGCCCAACAGCTTTGACCTGCCGCTATCCGGCGGCCAGATCGGGCTCGTCTCGTTCCAGTTCAACACGCGCGACATCGTGCTCTTCCTGGCCGCCGAGGGCGTCCCTGGTCTCCACATGACCTGGGGCGACGCTGGTGGTCAACTGAGCACCGACGGCGCGCTGGACCGGCTGACCGCCTACTTCCGCAAGGGATCGGGCGTCCCGTACACGCAGTTGTTCATGCAGATCACGGACGTGCCCCGCCTCCACGGTGCAAGCTGGGGAGCCGGGTTGGACTTCGACCTGGGCACGAACCAGATCGGAAGCATCGTCCTGGAGTTCATCTCCGACCAGCGGACCAACGCCAACGACCTGTACTTCTACCTCGCTGCCAACGGGTTCCCGGGCTTCTCCATGAACCCGACGACGCGTACGTTCAGCACCGGGGCCGCCTTGGATTCGCTTACGATGGTGTTCCGCAAGGGGTACTACGCTGCGCCGTCGCTCTACGTGAGCTTCGTCCTGGCAGGCGTGCCTAAGGTGGACACGGCGTCGTGGGGCGATGGCATGAAGCTGGCTTACAGCCCGTCTTCGGCCCGCATCGATCGTATCAACCTGGTATTCCTGTCAGACCCGGCGGGAACGGCCAGTGACATGTACGTCAACCTCGGCGCCCGCGGCGTGCCCGGCCTGAACCTGGACTCGTCCACGGGTGGCATGGGCACGGCGGCCGTGTTGGACCAGTTGTACCTGGACTTCCGCATGGGCCACCTCAACCAACCGACCGTTTGGATGTTCTTCGACATCGCGGGTGTTCCCCGCATTACGTCGGGTTCCATGGGCGCGGGTGGCTTCAACCTCGGCTTCTCGCCGACGACGGCCCAGATCCAGCGCATCGTGGTGTTCTTCCAAGTGCAGCAGTCGCCCACACCCTGGGTGACCAACCAGCTGCAGATGTACCTGAACGCGGTCGGCGTGCCCGGTATCAATGTGGGGCTCGGCAGTGGCGGTGGAACCATCAGCACTGGCGCGGCCCTGGATGCCCTCGGCCTGCACTTCCACAACGGTCGTCTCGGCAGCCCGGACATCACGTTCGACCTGAACATCCGCGACGTGCCTCGCCTGACCGCGAGCTCGTTCAACGCGGGTCGGCTGGACCTGAACCTTGCGGGCCGCATCGGGGAAATCTCGATGCAGTTCATCCTGAACCCGAGCGGCACGGCCAACGACCTGTACCTGCTGCTGGGCGCCCGCGGCGTGCCCGGGATCGATGTCGACTTCGCCGGCGCGGCCGGTGGAATCAGCACCAGCAACACGCTGGACAGCATCGACCTGCGCGCGATCGTCGGCCCCCGCAGCGGCCTAAACCTGGCCGGTGAAGGTGTCGCATTGCAGTTCACGGCGCTCGGTGTCCCCCGCATCACGGGAGGCTCTTGGGACCGCGACTCGATCAACCTCGGCTTGGCCGGGCGCATTTCGAGCATCCTGGCCATCTTCCAGGTGAACGCGGCTGGTACTGCCAACGACATCTACCTGCGCTTCCTGGCGCAGGGCGTGCCCGGCATTGGCGTCAACTTCGCCAATGGCGGCGGCTCGATCAGCACGACCGGCACGCTGGATCTGATTGACCTGCGGGCCATCATTGGCCCCCGCAGTGGCCTGAACCTAGCTGGCAACGGCATCTATGCGCTGTTCCAGGCCAGCGGCGTGCCCCGTATCACGGGCGGCCATTGGGACAATGACTCGATGGGCCTGAGCCTCTCAGGAAAGATTCGTAACATCAAGCTCGAGATGTTCATCAACTCGGGCTACGACGCCAACGACATCTACCTGTTGCTGGACGCTTGGGGCGTTCCGAGCCTGTCGCTCACCAAGGGCACGACCGGGTTCAGCTTCAACGCGCCCGGCGGCATTGATTCGGCGGCCGTTGTGTTCCGAAAGGGTACCTTCGCCTACGACCCGTACGCCTACGGCAGCACCTTCCTGGGTGCCTGGCTGCGGCCGGACGGTTACGGCACCTGGTACCCTGGCGTGCCCCAGTTCGGCGTGACGGCTCGCATCGCGGGCCTGGAGAGCGTCAGTTGGAGCACCAACACCTGGACCAACACGCAGACGCTTGGCCTCAACTTCGCCCAGGATCCGTCTTTGCGCGCGATCCTGGACCTGAAGACGGGCAGCCTGACCGCGTTTGCGGATCTGTCCATGACCAACATCCCCGGCCTGTCAACCATCACCATTTCGGCTGATTCGACGAGCTACAGCGGCACCTCCCGCTGCAGCGGCTGGCGGTGCGGCCTGGTGTCCCCCTGGATCCAGGGTGAAATCCATGTTGGCACAACCGGTGCGGCCAATTCGGTTCCCGCGCCGTACTGGCCCTGGCAGACCTCGTCGTTGTCGGCTGGCAAGTGCTACCGCAACGGCTACGGTTGGGTGCACTGCGGTATCATGGGCAACACGAAGTTGGACTTGGTGAACGGCGGCCTGGCGAGCAAGCTGAAGATTTCGTCGCCGCTGCCGACGTCGTTCTCGTTCTCGAAATCGACAAGCAACGGCGTGCCCGCCTACAGCCTGAATTCCGGCGTCAAGCTTGGTAAGCTGGACATGCGGGTGCTGACGACGTCGCCCCTGCCATACTGGCCCTACCAGCTCAACCTGATGGCCGTCGCCACGGTGTCCAACCTGCCCACCAGTCTTTCGGTGGGCCAGAACATGGGCACTGCAAGCGGCGGAGCCAAGCCAAGCATCACCGTGAACACGGCCCAGTCGATCGAGAAGATCTTCCTGGGTTTGCGTTTCGACGGCAGCTTCTACGGTGATCCGGGACACATCTCAGTGGTCAACTCCAACGTCAACTCGGCGGGCTTCCCGCTCTGGTTGTCGGTGGAGGACATTCCCACGACGGTGAGTCTCACGACCGGCAAGTCAAGTTACGGCGGAGCCAACTGTTCCAGTTGCAACCCCGCGGTGCCGTTCTTCAGTTACAGTGCCAGCGCCAGAACACTGGACGCGACCCTGTACACGAACATCGGCCAGTTGTGGAACACGATCGGGCGCGGCGCCATCCAGGCGGCGGGCTCGGCGGTGCCCGACTGGCTGCGGGGTCTGGCTCAGTACGACAGCCGCGGCCACCTGCTCCTGCAGCTGGTCAACATCCCCCGCGACGGTATTGCCCTGTACGAGTCCAACGACCGGTTGGTCGTTGACCCGAGCCCCTACTACGGTGAGCGACTGACGAAGTTCTTCGCGGACTTCCAGATCAAGTTCACCGATGGAAAGAGCAAGGGCAGCACGTGCATTGTCTGCCTCGGCTTTGCCGACATCAAGTACTACTGGTTCTACAACTGGTGGTTTGGCATTGAGACGTTGTCGCTCCTCTTGGAAGACCTTGGCAAGATGACCCTGGATCCGAACTTGGAGAGCGTCATCTACATTGATGGAAAGCTGGTGCTGCACTTCCGTGCGGGAGCAGGTTTCACTGCCGGAGCGGGCCTTGAAATCTATGTCGCCGGATCACGCGTGCTTTGCGTGTGTATCAATTTACCATGGATCAGTTTGATCGTGGATCCAGGCTTCATATCGTTCCAGGTGCTCAATTGGTCATGCTGCACACTCCAATATTTCTACCTCGGATGGCCCTGTTCGTCCGGATGGAGGCTGTACTGGTGTGACCGCCACTACTACGTGGGCGTGCGCGGCACGTATCCTGGAAATTGGGGCTTCGACTTGCCCGTGGCTTGGCCGCCAGTGGTGCCATTCCGCGGCTTGAACATTGCCTACGGCACGCATCACGTGTTCATCAATCCGAGATTGATGGCCTGTGTTGGCAGCTTCGAGAACCCGACTGCGTTCTGTTACCAGATCGGCCGGCTGCTGCCCAACGAATTCTTCGTCGCGTATGCTATGCTCAAATACTTCAGCATCGGCGTTGACACGTGGACGGTGAGCCACCGCCATTGAAAGGAGGAATCCCATGAACAAGCAAAACAAATCTGACAAGCAGAAAATGCTGGTCACCTTGGTCCTGGCGGCCTCCATGATGTTGGCGCCAATGGCCAGCGGATCAGCCCTGGTAGAGGTCGACGGCGTGATTGAAGTCGGCATGATTGAGGCGCCTGGATCGGAATCCACGCGCACCGATACATCAACCGGAACCGGGCCCAACGAATCTTCGGATTCGGTGGACACTTCCCGGTGCGTGATTTCGAATCCGTTCGGAGGAGGATGTCTGTTCGAATTCTCGGAGCACTCCGAGGAACAGCACCGCCACTTCGAGGAGGACGCGGCCTACTACTACTCGGCCACGGATGACGCGCGCAGCGGCTACTATGCCAACGTGCTCGGCGGCGCCTTCTGGGTGCGCGTGCACGGGGGCGAATTCGCGACCGAGGAAGGCTCGGGCCAATCTGGCCAGGGCGACCATTATGACCGCGAATACTACGAGAACAATTTCGGCTACTCCCAGGAGAGCATCCAGCAGAGCAGCCGATTCCTGGACAACGATTACGCCAGCAGCGAGAGTTTCTCGGAGCTGGGCGCCGAGACCGGCCTGAACACCGGCGTCGTTGGCGGCGGCGTGAGCGTCGTTCGCCAGGACGACGGCCAGTCCTCCTGGTCGGCGGATGAGGAATCGTCGGACTCGAACCACGAGGAGTTCAACCTCTTCGACATCCCGGTTTACGAGACGGGCGGCTCCAACAGCCACCAGTACACGGGCGAAGCCCAGAGCTACTGGAACCAGACCCTCGTGGACGGTAACCTGTTCCTCGTGAACCCGGTGGACTCGACGACCGTCGAGATCATCGGTCTGCGCGCGGACACGGGCGACCGGCATGACAGCGGCTCGGAGGCGGGCAGTGACTCGTCTTCGTCCTACACCGGCATTCTCGGCTTCACGCTGATTGCGTCGGACCAGCAGTCGGACTTTGAGTCGCAGTACACGTACGTCGAGGAATGGATGCGCCTGAGCATTGACTTGGTCGATGGCACGGCGTCCGGAGACGTGGTTTACGAGCACGGTGAGAGCGACGAATCGTCGTCCTCGTACGAGCGCGACACGACCGAAATCTTCGGCATTCCGTTTGGCAGCGAGAACTCCTATCAGGGAGAGTCGAGCGAGGCCTGGCGGCGGGCGGAGTTCGCCCTGGATGCCGCCGACGGCACGGCGACCGTGGACCTTGCCCACTGGGACGAAGACTCGGAGTCCAGCAGCGTCACCGAGGACAACGCGATCGTGTTCATCCCGATCGGGACCACGACGACCGAGGACCGCAGCTTCCACTCGGACGGCTCGGGCCTAGGTATCGATGTCGGCGGCGGCGTTCTGTGGCTGTCGGCCGTGTACGAGAATCAGACCAGCAGCGAACACACGACCTCGGACTTCACCATTGACCACGATCCGCTCGTGGGCACTGGGTCGGAGAACGACCGCGACGCGCGCACGGTCGACGTGGGCGCCGGCAGCGACGCGCTGGGCACGCAGGTGTCGGCTGGCTACGAAGAAGTGACCAGCCACGAGGCGTCGACGCTGCGCATTGGCGGCGACGACACGGTTGGCACCTTCTCGGACGACGAGCACTGGGGCGCAGACGCCGCAGGTACCGTCGCCGATGGTGTGTTCACGTTCGACTTGTCGTACGTGGATGGCAACAGCAACGACGGCTTGACGGTCGGCAGCACGCCCATCGGTATCCGCAACGACTACCAGGCCTTCACGGCCGGCGTCGGCGGTGCTGTCAGCGATGACACCGCCGGCAACGTGGTCGTGTACAGCATCCGTCACGAGGAGACCCGCGACGACCGCGACATCTACGCCGGTGGCTCGAACATCGGTTCGCTGGAGCAGACCCACACGTCGGACTCGGTGAGCTTCGTCGTCCTGGATGGCATCGCCTCCATTGACGTGAGCCGCGCCGTGGAGAACAACGTCATCTCGGCGGGTGGAACGGAGATCGCGGACATCACGACCAGCAACACCGACGCCGGTGTTGATGCGGGTCCGGCTTCGGCCGACGCGGGCGTGCTCGTGTTCTACGCGGACTTCGTGGATGCCTTTGCGGTTGCCTTCGTGCTGGCAACGTGGTGCGCCGACCCCGGCGTGCCGCTTCCGCTGAGCACCGTGGGAGGCGTGCTCGGAGGCCTCCCCGACCCGGCTGGACCGGCTGCTTCCGTCGCCTGGGCGCTCGTGCCCTTCCTGATGTGCGGCGGCGTGCCGGTGCCCGCGGTGGCTCTGGCCAACGGCTGCCTCGTGGCCGATCTGGCGACGGCGCTGGCTTTCTCCACGGTGGGCGGCCTCACGGGCCTCCTGCCGCCGGCGGGCGCGGCTGCGGCCAACTTGGCCGTGGGCACGGGTCAGACCGGCTACTCGGCGGCTCGCAGCGCCGTGGGTTCGGCGGATGGCTGCTTCTGGATGACGGTACCCCAGGAGGCCCGCAACCCGCAGGCCGTCCTGACCGCCATGGAGCGGCTACAGGATCCCTCGGCCGATCCGGCTGATTCGATCCCGTGGGGCATCGGCGCCCCGTCGGATGTGCCGGATGTCTGGGGCACGGCCGTCGGTCCGACGACCGCAGCCTACTGGCCCACCACCGGCGATGTGTGGGCGCTGTACGACCAGGCCCGCGTGTCGGCTTACGGCATGCTCGACCTGGCCTTCGGCGCCAGCGGCGTGATCAGCAACCCGGGCGTTCCGATGCTCGGGCCCCAGTGCGAGTCGGTCCCTGACCAGCCGCCGGAGCTGTCGAACCCGCCGCCGGCCCTCAGTGGTGCCAGCGCGCCTGTGCCGTGGGGTCAGGAGACCTGCACCCCGATGCCTGAGCCGGTCATCCTGGCGCCGCCTGTGGCGGTTCCGGGCGCACCCGGTGTGCCCAGTGTTCCGGCGGGCCCCGGCCTGCCGCCGCTGGTGGCTGGTTTGGTCCCTTAGAAAGGGGGTGAGGGCACCGGCGATCCGGCGCTAGGGCGTCGGGTTGCCGGTGTTCGTCTTCTTTTCCGTCTCCTTCCATCTTGCCCGCCGCCGGGGTTGCCGCGGCTCGGGCGGGCGCGCACCTGGATCGTGTCCCCGGTAGCACCGGTGAGGACTGCCAGGGCGCCTCTAGTGGCCGCGCTCCTGGACCTGCGCGTCAGGACGACAGCGGCTCGCACGTCGCGACCCACGACCCCAGGCCATCACCTTCAGAGCCCGGTCGTTGAGGTCTAACCTCAGTGGCGACGCGAAAGCGGCGATGATGTGCCGCGCAGGCCCAGGCAATGGTCGCTCACGCAGGCCGCAAGCGCGAGCGCGTCAGGACCGCGGCGGCTCCGGCACGGCCGCCTGCTGGCGCGCGTATTCCTGGTCGTCCATCTCCAGGGGGCTGCCATAGGTCAGCAGGATGCGCATGCCGTCGCGCAGCAGGATGTCCGTGTAGTCGCCCCACTGCTCCTCGAACGCCCCGCGCTGGCCCTCGGCGTCGCGCTGCGACAGGAACACGGACCACTTTTTGCCGTCGCCGTCGGCGATCAGGGTGCCGTTGTGGTCGCCGCGCTCGTCCAGCCTCATGACGCCGGGGCCAAAGTGGACATCCAGCGAGCGCAGGAAACCGGCCAGGGTGACATCGGGCTTGCCGTCAGCAAACATGCCCTCAATGTGGATGACATCACCGCCGCTGGTGCCGGTGGTCCGCAGGTGGGCGTCGGGGAACTGCGTGGCCTCCAGGTCGTAGTCGGTGTGGTCGAAGCGCAGGCGTTCGCCGTCGATGAACACCGCGAAGGCCGCGTGCTCGTGCACGGCTTGCCCCTCGCCCGCCGAACCGCTGCCGTTGTCCACGTACTTGCCGGTGGCGGCCTCAATGCGGGCGATGGCGACCTTGCTCAACTCTTGGCTCGTGGCGTAGATCACCCAATGCGGGTGTTCGGCGAGGCTCTTGGTGGCCGAGTCGGTCCCGGCGTCCGGGTCCAATGGCCGCAGCATCAGGCTCAACACGACATCGGCGGCCTGTGCCACCGCGCCGAAATCGGGCTGTGCCAGCGCGGTCGCCAACGCGTCAGGGCTGTCGGTTTGCCAGGCGCCCAGAACGGCCTGCGGGCGGGCCAGCGGGTGGTGGCCGCCCTGCGCAACAGGCTTCGTGCGGCCGTCGCCGTCGACCGACAACAGGAGGAAGTCCGATCCCGATCGGAACGCCACCAGCCAGACGGGCGCTCGTCCATCCCCGACGATCGGGTCGTCCGGCGGCGGCGCGCCGATGCCCTGCTGCGTGTAGATGGTCGTGTTGATGGATCGCTCTTCACCCTGGGCGCCCACGAGCATGGCATCCTCGCGCCACGCGGTGGCCTCGGGTTGGGCGTGGGCGATGGCGGCGCTGACCGTGAGGCCCGCCTTGTTTTCCACCTCGTCCGAGTCAGCCGGGTTCGCGTCGTCCCCTCCGAGGCCGAAGCAGCCGGCCAGCACCGTCGAGGCCAGGAGGAGGGCCACCATGGGCCCGGGGAGCATGCGCATGCGCGGCCATGCTGGCGGATTGCTGAAAGCGTTTCGCGAGCAAAAGTGTCCGCGAGCCGCCGACGAGGGTGCCTCCCGGGGTCTGCGGAAAAGCATCATAAAGGGCTGAATGAATCCTCAGCGGTCGCATCGACTATGGTTGGTTAGTGCGGCAATGGTGGTTGGCGGTTATTGCGCCGCAGCCATCGGAGTTGGTTTGCTTGAGTGCTGGAAAATCAGCGCGCCTTCGCGGCGTGCGTATGCTTGCCCTGTTTGCTGTCCTCATCATGGTCTCCCCGGTGCCTTTCGTGGCGCCGCTAGGGGATGTCCAAGCGCAGGAGGCGCCCCCGACCGAGGACTACACGGTCGAGGAGCTAACCGAGGAGCAGCGCGAGGCGTTCGTGGCCCAATACATGGACGTCTTTGTTCGCAAGACCCAGGATTTCGACTCCACTCCTGGCTCGTACCCCGACTACGCGCCGGCGCTGCGCATGTCCCTCGTCGAGGAAATCATTCAGGCGATGAAGGCCGACCCGCAGTACGCCATCAAGCTCGACCCGGTCAACGCCGGTCCGGCCCTCGGTATTTCCAGCCCCGAGGACCCCCTTGTTGACGAGGCCGGCAACCCGGTCACGCAGGAACGCGTCGATGACGTGTACGCCAACTTCCTCTACGGTCTCATCTTCAACCGCGACGGCTTCTTCGATCACATCCAGGAAGTCGCTTCGACGACCATGTCGCCCGAGAACGCGACGGCGCCCGAGCCGGAGCCGGGCCAGGGCCACTCCGAGCAGGACAACGCGATTCGCCAGGAGTTCGCCGCCGAGCCGGTGCGCCACTGGGACAACGTCGATCCCCAGGCCATCATGCCCGAGGAGTTCGTGCCGTACGCCGCCGTGCCCATCGAAGAGGTTGGCATTCCGGCGGCTGGCGCGACCGTCCCGCAGGTGCCGGAGCCGATCGCGATCCCGCCGGTTGAGATGCCGGAGATCGCCATCCCCGGCGTGCCGGAGGAGTTCGACATGCCGGTGCCGACCTTCGCCAGCCAAACCAACTTGGACGTCGGCACGCCGCCGGGCCCCATTGAGGTCGGCGACCTGGCGGCACCCGCCGCCCCGAGCGCGCCTGCGGCCCCCGACGTGCCCATCGCCCCGAGCGAACCGGCCATCCCCGACGCGACGCCCGCCGTACCGGCTTTGTCGCTGCCCGAGGTTGAGGCCGTGCTGCCGGAGGCGCCGGCCGCCGCCGAGGCACCGACGGTCGACCTGCTGCCCATGGTCACCGCCGAAGCGCCCGAGTTGGCGCCCGTCGCGGTGCCCGAGGCCCCCGAGACGCCGTCGCCTCGCGCGGTCGGCGTACCGGACCCCACCTCCGTTTCCAGTCCCGCGTTGCCCGACGCGTCCTCCATTATCTCCAATGTGGAGATCGATCCGCTCGACCTGCCGGAAACGGCGGCGGAGCCCGCGGACCTTCCCGCGGCGGTCGCCCAGAGTCCGCTTGGCGCGGCGCCGCCGAGCGCGTGGCTGGACCCCGCGTTTTCGCTTGACCTGATCACGCTGATGGACTTCCTGTCCGACTTGACGAACCTCGGCGAGGACACGCTCTACGAGTTGCTGGGCCTTCTCGGCCAGAACCTGGAGTTCCCCGAGGAGATCAGCGGCCCGTTGGCGACGTTCGAGGACATCGCTACGCCGGTGACGCGGATGGGCGAGCAGATCACGCGCTTCGACAGCTTCATCGAGCGGCTGCTGGCGCCGCAGGTGGGCGCGGACGCCGTGCCGATCCCGGACGAGGTCGGCGCGCTCGTCGCTGAGCTCCAGTCTGCTGGCGACCAGTTGCAGTTCACTGGAACCGTCAACGGCCAGCGCTTCAACGGCACCTGGCTGGTGCCGATCCCCGTGGACGCCAACGGCGACGGCGTCCCGGACCTGGTGGTCCAGATGTCGCTCCAGCCGGCCATCGATGGCGAGATCGTGCAGGATCTGGTTGGCGGCACCTCGCCGCTGCAGCCGCGCCTCGTGGTGCAGCGTCTCAACGGCCTGGTGGATATCCCGTCCAGCACGGCCACCATCGAGGGCCTTCTCAACGACATCGCCGGCTTGCCCGGTCAGGTGGACCTGCCCCCCGACGTGCCGATCACGCAGGAGCAGCTCCAGGTGGCCGGCGTGGCCACGCAAGCCCTGGTCGATGCGCTGGCTGCGGCGGAGGAACTGCCCGTCCCCGCGCCCGAGGCGTTCCCCTTCACGCTCTCCATCGCTTTCCGCATGCCCGGCGCCGGCGAACTGGTCGTCCACCACGTGGAACTCGGCGGCGCGGATCTGCTGGACATCCTGATGAAGGATGTCGGTCCGTCCATTGAGGTGGCCACGGCGGCCGCAACCGGCGAGTTTGCGCTGGCGACGGCCGTCCTGCACGACGACGACCCTGCCGGTGACGTGGCGGCCGTGTCGCTGCGCGGCGAGCCGCCGGTGCACATCGCGGTGGACGCCGGCCTGTCGCTAGCGTCTGGCTCGGGCTCCCTGGACATTCGTCCGGCGGCCGCCTACGCGCTCCAGGTGGGCGCGCAGCGCATGACGCCCGACGCGGGCCTGGCGCTGACGGCATCGAGCGAGGCGCTTCCCGGCCTGCTGACCACCGTGGATGGCGACGTGCTCGTCTTGGAGACCGCGCCGGGCGCCGCCCTGGCGCTGGCCCACCAGATCTACGGTGCGGACCGGTCCAGTTTCGAGCACCATGGTCTGCTCGTGGAGGACGCGCCGGCTGAGTTGACGGCGTCGCTGACGGAAGC
>JBFJYU010000022.1:0-19049 GCA_041622435.1 Thermoplasmatota archaeon
AGGTGCCCATGCAGATCAAGATCACCGAGATTACGGCCTTCCACGAAGGCGATGCCCAGCCAGCCTGTGATAGCAACTCAGGATGGGACCCGTACTTCAGCGCGTTCGGTTACGATCTTACCAACCTCGCTGAATCGTCTGAATTGATCCTGGGAGGCTGGGAGGTGGGTCAGCATGTGCATGACCGGCCCGACGCCAACGTCGGGCCGTTCGTCGTCGAGCCGCAATCGGGAACCGGAACGGTGAGCCCCGAAGGTACCGTGGCATTCAACCTTGACCCAGATTTGACGACATGGGATGGTGGACTGAATGGCGTGGGGTTGAAGTTCAAATTCGGGGCCCAAATTGCCGACCACGACCACTACCTCGGCCAAGGCAATGATGACACAATGACATTTCCAACCTCGACCCTTAATGTCCTGATGCTCGGGGGGGACCCATTTACCTTTGAGAGTGGCCATGCAACGGATGGTAACCACGTTCACTGACAAACACGCGTCCTGCTGACGATCACTTATGGAGGCCTAACGGAACATGTATTGGACACGGCTGCCGCCGTCCGTGATCGAAGCAACCTCATCTCTTGCGAGCACATCCGCCTAAACAATTGTATCCCAGATGGTAATTGGCTCTAGCCATGGATGCTGGCAGACCGTTTCCGGCGGCCCGCGTTGACGGCGCTACGTGGCTTCGCCATTTGCCTGAACGCGTCTGCTGGCCCCGGAGGGAGCGGCCTGCCAGATGCCTCGGCCTGCTGCTCGCCCTCGCGCTGATCGTGGCGCCGATGTCCGGGTGTCTTTCCCTTTTTCTCGGCCGCTGCGATTATGCAGGAGCAGGGTTCACAATTGAGGAATCGGTCGATGGAGGACCGGGCGTATTCTACGCCGACAAGTGGTTTGCGTGGCTCCCCGTAGGCGAATCGCTCTCCATATCGATCGTTCAGGAACCCTTCGAGGGCTGCCCCGCCGTGAATCCCGCCGCATACGAGTGGACGATTACCACCCGGCCGCCGGCGGACGAGGGGGGACTGCCCACCCGTCACATTACAACGACGGAGCCCACCCTTGAGGTCCCACTACCCTACGTCGGCGAATACATGTTCACTGCGGATCTCATCGATGACAAGGGCAAGGAGATCAAGGATACCGGCTCGCTCCTAACCACCGTCAAGGCCTACTTCGTGACGAAAAATATTACACTGCCAACGGACGGATCCAGTTACGAAACAACGTTCGAGGCGTTCTGCTGCATTGGCGGAATGGCCATCGATATCAACGTCACCGAGCCCGGCTTCGTCGGTTCCTCATGGGTCAAAACAATCACTCTGGAACGCGATGGCCGCGAGATTTGGCAAGGCCGAGGGAGCGGGCGCGACGCCACGCACCACTTCCAGGAGGAACTCGGCAACTATTGGCTCGAGACATTTCGCCTTTCGATCGCCGCAGACCCGATGGCGCAACTTCCCGTCGGCATGGTCAGCTACGAAGCCGACATCATGATAGGACCATGGGCCAAACCGATTTCTGGCTGGTAGCGCTCGGGCGCGGGTGCAGGGCTTCGATCGCGCACTTCATGCCCCCACGCGTGCCGATTCGGCCCACCACGCCGCGCTGGCGGAGCCCTTGCAGTCCGCCCCATGCGCCATTCGGGCACGTTTACCTGAATCGACCGGTTCTACGTGGACGGCGTCTTTCTCTGAAGGCCTAGGGCGCGCGGTCTGGCGGGAGGCCCTACAAGCGCGCGAACCTGCCCCATGGCACCTCATGACGCCGCCAGGCACGCATGAAAGTATCTCGCGCACAGAAGACTAAATGCCCAGAGAACCATCAACCCCGCGCCGTGACCGCGACGACGCCTGTTCGTTAACGATGACATCCTCATGGGCAGCCCCCTCTCGCACCGGCAGGACCGTAAACAATGGACCCAACGACCCCTGTTTCCCTGTACGCTGCCCTCTCGGTTGGAGGCTATGCCCTGCTGGTCTGGGGCGCGCGGTCGCTTCGCGTGCTTCCATTCCTCGGCGCAATCCCGCTACTGACCGGGAGCATCGTGGTTGCTCGCGACCTTCCCGAGTTCGTTCCTCCGATTTCTGCGGCTATGGCCGCGATCGTCGCGCTCGTGTTGATGCCCCGTTATGCCATGCGCCGCGAGTATGCCTTGCGACGCCACGCCGCGGGCAAACCTGCCGCCAGGGAGGCCGAGCGCCATTCGGTAACCGCGATGGATGCACGAGGCCGGAAGCCCGACCCAGAATCCTAGCTTGGGTCAGGGCCTTGCGAACCCCGGCCCTAGCAACCAAACTCCGCGACGAGGGTGGGGAGTCCCGGTCCGCCGGCCTGGGCACGGCAGCCGTCGCGAATGGCGGCGGAGGCGCCATCCGTCAGGGGCAGGTCCAGGACCGGCAGTCCCAGCAGTTCCTCAATGCTGGTGCCGATGTCGGCCTGGAAGTAGACGATCTGCGAGCGCTCGCCGGCCGACGCCAGGTTCACGTCGAACGTGCTGGTGCTGGTGCCGAGGCCATCGCCGTGGGCCATGAGCAGGGGCGACGAGGCTAGCGCGTCCGTTGGTAGCGGCAGGCCGGTCGGGTTGGCGTTGCTGTATTGACCGGACGCGTCAAGGGGGACGCCCCGCAAATCGCCGGTCAGGCTCCACTCGCCGGAGCCGGCGCCGCCTTCGAAGAGGCTGAAGACCGATGCGTAGCCGCCTTCCGAGTCCAGGCCAGCCGATACCGCCCGGTCGAAGCGGGGCTGGGGGATCAGGTCGGGGACGGGGTCGCGCTGCTGGATGTCCACGTAGTCGCTGAAGGCACGCAGCCGGTCGAGTCCGTCGCTAAGGTCGAGGTGCGCGGCGATTTCGAGGCCGGTTCCCTGGGCCACGGGTGCCAGGAGCAATGGCGCGCCCTGGACGGCTTGCAGGAACGCCTCCGTGTCGGGCAGTTGGTCGCCAAACGCCAGATCGGAGGCGAGGGTGCGCAGCCCGAGTCCGTACTGGAAGGTCTCGTTGGCCGTCGTGGCGACGATGATGTGGATGCGTTCGGCGTCGTCCACCAGTCCGCTGCCCAGCTTCAGAAGAACCGGCGTCATGGGCGGCGCGCGTGTGTACTCCTCGGCCGCAGCACCGGCCTCCTCCACGATCATGTGGAGGGTGGGGTCGTAGAACCCGCCCGCGGCCACGAGCCCCTGTGCCGTCTCCACGAACGCCTGGATGGCCAGTGCCTCGACGACGCCGTCCGTCGGCAGCAGGGCCGCCAACTCCAGCACGGCCGTGGCCTGGCCTTCGTAGTCAATGGAGTCCACGACGGCCGCCGGGTCCAGATCAAGCGTGTAAGCGAGCACCGGCGACGCCGGCCCGGCCACGGCGTCCAGCACCGTCCAGTCGGCCGCTCCGCTCGCCACAGCCTTCGCCTGTGGGCCAAGCGCTTCGACCAGGTAATCGGGCAGCTCGGAGGCCTCCTGCGTCGGTTGCGACTCCGAATCGGCGCACCCGGAGAGCGTGACGAGGAACCCTATCATGACGGCAATGGCGCGCATGCCCCGAGCCACCGTTAGAGGCCATGTAAGCCGATCGTCGGGGGCGGCACCGACCGACAGCCAAGTCCCCGTGTCTCGCCACCCAACCCGCCTTCGGCCGCCGCCGCGCCGCCAGAACGGAGCCAATCGCCGGGTCCTCATGGGCGCAAGGCCCATCGTCCGGATGCCCCACCAGGGCTGTCGACCATGGACATGTTCGCCCCGGAACCAAACGAAACCGCCGAAACGCCCGCAACCTTTTCGTTCTCGTTCGCTGCCCCACCCTTCCATGTCCAGTTCCTTCACAGAGTTCCAGGCGCGGGTCGACGAGTTGGTGCACAACCACCCGGTGGTCACCGACAACGAGTACTGCAAGTGGTTTGCCGCCGGCAACGCCACCGCCGAGGATGTGCGGGACCTGACCGTCCAGTTCAGCGTGTTCAGCCAGTTGTTCATCGAGGCGCAGATGCGCAAGGTGTTCGCCGCGCAGACGCTGGAGCAGTACCGCTCCGGCAAGGAGATCCTGATGAACGAGCTCGGCGTTTCGTTCGTCAAGCCCGGCGCCGAGGCCGTCGTCGACGAGACCGACCCCGACGCCGTGCCCACGGAGGGCACGATCAACGGCGGCAAGTACCGCCACACCGCCGCCCACTTCGAGTGGCTGCTCAAGTTCGCCGAGCCCCTCGACCTGGGCTTCAGTGACCTCGGCAAGCGCCGCCACGGCACCGAGAGCACCCTCCACTTCATCGACGCCCTGTCGGAGTGGTACGGCAACGACGACCCCTGCGTCGGCGCCGGTGCCAGCTACGCGGTTGAGAACTGGGCCGCCGCCGGCTTCTGGAAGCAGCTCATCGCCGGCATGGAGGCCTTCCAGGCCAACTCGGGCACCAAGCTGAACCTGGGCTTCTGGCGCTGGCACGACATGGTCGAGGACCAGCACGCCGAGCACACCCACGACGAGCTCGCCGAGGACTTCGACGAAGAGTGGTTCGACGAGGAGAAGTACATGGAAGGCGCCGAACACATCCTCGACGCCGTCAAGGTGTTCTGGGACGGCCTCAACGAGAGCCGCCTGAGCCGCACCGTCGTGATGGCGTAGGACCTGGAGGTGCCCACGGTGGCCGCCTGAGCCGTTCCACACCTGTCGAGCGCAAGCCCCTATCCAGGGCGCAGCCGTGGGTGGATTCCGGGCCCGACGCCAGCGGCCCGTGATGCCAACACTTGTAGCGGAAGCCGGCGTCGGCCCCGAGCCGACACGTCGGCGGAGATCCCATGGCACGGAGCGGTATCCTGTGGAAGGCGTGGTTTGTACTCACCATGCCGGCCAGCATCCTCCTGATCCTCAACTCGAAGCGGATCCACCCCAGCTACGGCATGTGGTGGGGGCGCAAGCTCTGGCTGGGGCTGCGTATGTTTCGCAACAACCTGCGCATTGAGAGCGGCTCCACGTATCGGAGCCACCTCGCCATGGGCCTGAAGATCCTCGAAACACCGCCCGACGTGGTGGGCGACGTGGTGGAGTGCGGGTCCTGGAAGGGCGGCAGCGCCGCGAACCTGAGCCTGGTGTGCAAGATCACCGGCCGCAAGCTCGTCCTGTACGATTCCTTCGAGGGTCTGCCGGCCGGCGATGACTTGGACCGCGAGGCCCAGTACTACAAGGAGGGCGACTACCGCGGCACGCTGGACGAGGTTCAGAACAACCTGCGCCGCTACGGCGCGTTCGACGTGTGCGAGTTCCGCAAGGGCTGGTTCGACGCGACGCTGCCGCAGCACGACTCTCCCATTATCCTGTCCTACGTGGACGTGGACTTGGAATCGAGCCTGGACACCTGCATCCGGTACCTGTGGCCCAACCTGACGGAGCAGGGCTACATCTTCATCGACGAGTGCATGGTGCCCAATTACTGCGCCTTGTTCTACTCCGAGCGCTGGTGGCGCGAGACCTTCGACCAGGACCCGCCTGGGCTCATCGGCGCTGGCGTCGGCCTGCCGCTGGGCGAGTTCTACGTGGGTCCGCTGGGCGAGTTGGACGATCACCCGGGCCACCATCCGACGACAGGTGCGTACGTGCGGCGCGACATGAGCGGCGTGTGGACGTACTACCCGGACGCGCAGGCCGCCTAGCCACCGCGAGACGGACGGCCTAAACCCTGCCTCGTAATGCGCCCAGCGTGAGCGAACTCCGCGACGCACTCACTGCTGGTAACGCCCGCTTCGTGGCCGAGGGCTGGGACCAGGCCGACTCCGACCTTGAGGGCCGACCCCGTCGGGCCCTGGCCGTCGTGGCATGCATGGACACCCGCTACAACGTGGAGAAAGTGCTGGGGTTGGAGCACGGCGACGCCAAGATCATCCGGAACGCTGGAAATGTCGTGGATGACGGCACGTTGCGAAGCCTGCTGGTAGCCGTCCATGCGATGGGCGTGCGGCATATTTGCATCATGGGCCACACCAAGTGCGGCATGACCACCATCGGCCACCCAGGCTATCCCATCGCTCATGGGATCGCCGAAACCACGCCGGTGCCGTACCACGAGGCGATGCGGCCGGACTTCCAGCGCTGGCTGGGCGGTTTCAAGGACACCGAGCAGCACCTGCGCGAGAGCCTGCTACTGGTGCGATCCCACCCGTTGCTTCCCAAGGAACTGGATGTCTTTGGTCTGCTCTACGACAACGACACGGGCGCGGTCAGCCCCATCGAGTAAACCGCCCGAGGGCGCATTAGCTGAACGCGCAGCCCTCGGCGGGTCCCAATGCCAGGCCCTCGTCACCTTTGTAGGTGATATCAACCGCCAGGGTCGCCATTTGACCCACGGCCACGCCAGGAGATGTCGCCTGGGCCATGAGCACCAGGCCCTCAAAGTAATCGTCTGGCTTCATGTCGTCCAGCTTCACCGACAACGGTGAAGGCCCGGTGGCAACGCGGGCTCCACCGTGACCGGCGACCCGCAGCTCGAGTTCCTGTTGAAGAGTCGTCAACGGCGTCCATTGGAGCGTGGCGTTGCCGTACACGACGCGATCTAGGGCCGAGGCGGGCAGATCGACGCAGTTGCCTTGGAAGGACACCCGAGTGACAAGTGCCTCCACCTGCCCCACCTCCAGGTCCGCGGATGCTACAAGGTCGAATCGCTCGGCGAGCGGTTCGTCGGCGTCGGCCGTAGCAAGGTCATTGGGGCTGTCGGCTCCGTCCAGGCATCCGGCGACGACGCCGGCTGTGATCAGGAGTGCAATGAATCGCTGCATGCCCGGCCCAGGTGTCGTCTCTCGTAAAAACTTCAGGGTGGACATCCACGACTCAGCCAGCCAACCGCACCGGTGCGTGGCCGACGGTGGGGCCCCATCCAAACGACCAAGCGGCCGGCCCGATTCGCCCGAGCGTGGCCCAAGTCAAATCCGTCGCTGTGCAGCGCGAGCCCGCCGTCGAATCGGTCATTCGGGCCCGCGGCTTGGTCAAGCGGTTTGGCCCGTTGACCGCGGTGGACGGCATCGACCTGGACATCCCGCGCGGCGTCTGCTTCGGTTTGCTGGGCCCCAACGGCGCCGGCAAAACAACGGCGATCCGGATGATCCAATGCGTCAGCCCCCGCGACGCCGGCGAGTTGTCAGTACTTGGGATGGACCCGGCGCGCGACGGCAGGGCCATCCGGGCCCGGCTGGGCGTCGTGCCCCAGGACGACAACCTGGACCCCGACTTCACGGTGCGCGACAACCTGCGGGCGTACGCGCGCTTCTTCGGATTGCCGCGGGCCCAGGTGGACGCCCGGTGCGACGAATTGCTGGAGTTCATGCAGTTGACCGGCAAGGGCCGCGGACGCGTCGAGGCCCTTTCGGGCGGCATGAAGCGCCGCCTCATCGTGGCGCGGGCGCTCATGAACGACCCGGACATCCTGGTGCTTGACGAGCCGACGACGGGGCTGGACCCCCAGGCGCGCCACCAGTTGTGGGACACCATTCGCGCCCTGCGCCGGCAGGGGAAGACGATTCTCCTGACGACCCATTACATGGACGAGGCGGAGATGCTGTGCGACGAGCTGGTCGTCGTTGACCAGGGCAAGGTCCTGGAGCAGGGCCGGCCGCGCGAGCTGATCGCCAAGCACGCCGGCGCCGAGGCGCTGGAGCTCGTTTTGCCCGATTCGGCGGATGTGGCCGCGGCGAAAGCGGCCCTGGCGGCCGACCTGGAGCGCCGCGGCGTCGCCCACGAGGTCATGGGCGACCGGGTCATAGCCTACGGCAAGTCGCTCAGCGGCCTGCAAACCAAGCTGCGGCGCGCCTTCCCCGACCTCGCCGAGATGGTGCTGCGCCGCGCCACCTTGGAGGATGTGTTCCTGCGATTGACGGGGAGGGCGCTGCGTGAGTGAAATCACGCTGCGCGGCATGGGCGCCATGGTCAGCCGGAACTTCAGGGTCTACCGGGCGACGTGGTACGTCAACGCCGTGCCGCCGCTGGCGGAGCCGTTCCTGTACTTGTTGGCCCTTGGCTACGGCCTCGGCGCGCTCATCGAATCCGTCGGCGGCTACTCCTACGCGCAATACATCGCCCCGGCGATCATCGGCATCACGGCGATGCAGACCGCGTTCATGGAGACGACGTACAGCAGCTACGTCCGCATGTACTACCAGAAAACCTGGGACGCGGTGATGGCGACGCCCCTGTCGGCGGGGGACATCCTGGCCGGCGAGGTGCTGTGGGCGGCGACGCGGTCCGCCATCAACGCGACGCTGATGTCGCTCGTCGTGGCCGCCTTCGGGCTGCTGTCGTTCCCCGAGGCGCTGGCGATCCCGCCCGTCGCGTTCTTCGTCGGTCTGGCGTTTGCGGGCATCGGCTTGTTTGTCGCGAGCAAGGTCAAGGTGATCGACCAGTTCAGTTACGCCTTTTTCCTGTTCATCACGCCGATGTTCCTGTTCAGCGGGACCTTCTTCCCGCTGGAGCAGCTTCCCGGAGGCGTCCGGCACTTGGCGTACGCGCTGCCGCTGACCCACGCGGTTCAACTGATGCGCAGCCTGGCGCTGGATTCGTTCACGTGGTTGACGCCGTGGAGCATGGCGTACTTGGTGGTGGCCGCCTTCACGTTCCCGGCCATCGCCATTGGCTCGATGCGGCGGCGGATCGTGAATTGAATAAATCGAATTAATCGACGATCAACGCGCTGGCCGGCCATGCGCCTAGGTTCTCAACCGTGAAGACGCCGTCATACCGGTACGTGGACCCACGCTCTGCTTCGACGTCGCTGTAGTCGAACCGCAGGGCGGAGCCGAGGGAGGCCCGCTCCCCGTTGACCACAATGTCGCCGGCCGCCTCGACGGAGAGGCTGACGGCTGGGTAGCGCCCCATCTCCTGTTCGTGTGGCTCCGGGCCGGGGTCGGCGACGAGGGTGTACGCCAGCGGGCAGTCGGATGGCCGCTCCCAGTGGTCGAACGCCACGATCACCTGTACGGATTGGGGGTCGAAATCGTATGAGCGGCTCGTGTAGCGGAGGGTCCCCCGCGCCGGGTCGAGCCGGTGGCTGAACGCGACGCTGCACATGGCCTGGGAGTCGATCGAGCCAGACACCATGCGCCGGGTTTCGTTGCCGTGGACCCAGACCATCCAGAACTCGCCGGCGTCGCGGTGGTCGTCGAAGACGTTGGTGGGCACACGCTGCGGAGCGTCGGGGTCGCCGCCGCTGCACCCGGCCAGCGCGGCGCAGAGGACGACCGGGACCATGCCGGCGGGAAGGCGGAGCACGGCCATCGAGGGGATTTCGGACTTATGGCGCCTGCGGCGGCAGGCTAGGACGACCATGGGCGTGGGCGACCTCGGCGATCAGCCTAGCGCACGCCTGGGAGCCGCGCTCCAGGTTCGCCAACCGGAACGATTCCTGCGGCCCGTGCATGTTCTCGTCGCGGTGACCGAACCCGACGAGGGCGGGCACCGCGCCCAGGCGGCGCTGCATGTCGGCCACGGCCGGGATCGTGACGCCACTTGGCAGCTCGAGGGGCTCGACGCCCCAGGTAGCCGCCAGGGCGCGGCGAACGGCGCCGAGCAGGGGGTGGTCCGGGTCGGCGGAGACGACGCCACCGTGCCCGAGGCTCTGCACGGATACGCGCACGCCCGTGGGGGCCGCAGCGCGCAGGTGGGTTTCCAGGAGTTCGGCGATGCGATGTTCGTCCTGGTTGGCCACCAGTCGGCAACTGATCTTGGCGTGGGCGCTGGCCGGGATGATCGTTTTGGATCCTTCGCCTTGGTAGCCGCCCCACATGCCGTTGACATCCAGCGTGGGCCTCACGCCAATGCGTTCGAGGTTACTCCACCCCTCTTCGCCGAAAGCGGCATCGACATCCAGCGTGCGCTGGTAGGCCTCGTCGGTCTCACCCAAGCCGGCCATGCGGGCGCGGCGCTCCGGGCTGGGTGCGGCGACGTCGTCGTAAAAACCCGCCACGAGAACCCGGCCGGTGGCCGGGTCCTTGAGCGACGCAAGCATGTGGGCAAGGGCTTCGAGGGGGTTGCGCACGACGCCACCGTACGCTCCGGAGTGGAGGTCTGCGTTGGGCCCCTGGACATGGACCTGGATCTTCGCGAGTCCGCGCAGGCTGAGCGTGATGGCGGGCTGGTCCTCGCCCGGCATCGGATTGTCTGACACGATGAGCAGGTCTGCGCGCAACCGGTCGGCGGCCTGATCCAGCACCTTGCCAAAGTTGCGGCTGCCGATCTCCTCCTCCCCTTCAAAGACCATCTTGACGTTCACGGGCAGGCGCCCGCAGGCGGCCAGCCACGCTTCGACCCCCAGCACGTGGCACATCATCTGGCCCTTGTCGTCGGTCGTGCCCCGACCCCACACCCGACCATCGCGGACCTGCGCGTCGAAGGGATCGTGGTCCCAGCCGTCGGCCAGCGACGCGGGCTGGACATCGTAATGGCCGTAGAACAGGAGCGTCGGCGCATCGGGGCCGGCGTGCAGCCAATCGGCCACGACGGCCGGGTGCAGCCCCGTGTCGACGAAGTCCACGTTTTCGAGGCCGGCGACGCGCAGACGGTCGGCGAGCCAGTCAGCCGCCCGGCGCACGTCGTGGGCGTGGTTGGGCTGGGCGCTGACCGAGGCAATGCGCACGAAGTCAACCAGTTCGGCCACGCGGGCGTCCAGGTTGTCGCGAAGAAACGCGATGGCGGCCTCCGTCTCGGTGGGCGTGGCTGCGCCCGAAGGGGTCACGCGTCACCCAGCCGGGAACGAACCTTCAGGCTTGCGCCGTGGGGGGCGTCGCGAGCCCCAGCAGCATGCGGGCGGCGGCCTCGCGGCCCTTGTAGAAACTGTCGAGCCGGTACGACTCCTCCGGGGCGTGCATGTTCTCGTCCTTGTGGCCGAAGCCCGCCAGGATCGGCACCGCGCCGAGGGTTCGCTGCATGTCGGCCACGGCGGGGATACTGCCACCCTCCGGAATCATGGCGGCGGGGTTGCCCCAGGTGTCCTCCAGCGCGCGGGCGATGACGCCGACCAGCGGGTGGGACGGATCGGCGCGCACGCCGTGGCCATGTCCCAAGTGCTGGACCACGACATCCATACCCGCCGGCGCCCCGGCCCGTAGGTGCTTCTCCAGGAGCGCCGCGATGCCGTCGGGGTCCTGGTTGGCGACCAGGCGGCAACTGATCTTGGCGTGGGCGGTGCTCGGGATGACCGTCTTGGCGCCCTCGCCCGTGTAACCGCCCCAGATGCCGTTGATTTCCAGCGTCGGCCGCAGGCCGACGCGTTCGGCGTTGGTCCAGCCAGCCTCACCCAACCCGGCGCGGGTCCCCGCGCCGGCCAAGAACGCCTCGTCGCTCTCCGACACGGCCGCCAGGGCCGCCCGCTCCTCCGGGCCGGGCTCAATCACGTCGTCGTAGAAACCCTCCACCAGGATGCGCCCCGTCTGCGGATCCTTGAGGGTGGCGAGCAAGTGGACCAGCGCCTCGTTGGGGTTCCAGACGATACCCCCGAAGGTCCCGGAATGCAGGTCCTGGGCGGGGCCTTTCAGATCGACTTGGATGTAGCAGAGGCCGCGCAAACTGTAGGTGACAGCCGGCAGGCCCTCACCGCGCATTGGCGAGTCGCTAACGATTAGCAGGTCCCCCCGCAGCCGGTCGCCGGCCTTACCCAAGACTTCGTCGAAATGTAGGCTGCCCAGTTCCTCCTCCCCCTCAAAAACCATCTTGACGTTGACGGGCAGGCGCCCGGAGGCCTTCAGCCACGCCTCCGCCGCATAGACGTGCGCCAAAAGCTGGCCCTTGTCGTCGGTGGTTCCCCGACCCCACACGCGCCCGTCCTCCACGCGCGGTTCGAACGGCTCGAACCGCCAGCCGTCCTCCAGTCCCGCCGGCTGGACATCGTAATGGCCGTACACCACCAACGTGGGCGCGTCGGGACCGGCGTGCAACCAATCCGCCACGACGGACGGGTGCAGACTCGTCTCCACCATGTCGACGTTTTCCAGGCCCGCCCGGCGCAGCCGGTCCGCCAGCCACTCGCCCGCGCGCCGTACATCGCCAGCGTGTTCCTCCTGGGCGCTGACGGACGGAATGCGGACAAACTCAAGGAATTCTGCCAGGTGGCCCGCCTCGTGCGCCCGCAGCGCGTCGAGAACGGGCGCCACATCGAGTGTTTCGGCGACCGGGGTCATGCACCGGGCAGCGGCCTGATTTGCTTCAGGCTTGTGCCGCGGGGCGGGCGACGCCCGCCCCGTCAGGGATCAATGGCGACGGACCATGTGCCAGCGGACAACTCAATGACCAGTGCGTCGCCGTCGATGGCCGCCGGAGCGGCCACGCCGTCGACCAACACCGTTGGCTGGCTCCAGGACCCCGCCAGCAAGAGCCGCGCGTCGCCGTCGGTACTGATGGACGCTTCGACGCGCTGGGCCGTCTCAAGGCCCATTCGAGCCAAGTCCAGGCGCAGCCGATCGACGTTTTCAAGATCGGCATCAAACGAATTGGTGCCGACGGCCGGCACCATCGTTGCTTGCAGGCCGGCCATGACGAAGGGCGTCGAATGCCCCAAAGCGGCGACGCCAGCCTCAGGAATGAGAGTGCCTGCCTGGGGCAAGGCGTCGCTGCGCACGTCAGCCCGAGCGCCGATCGTTGGGTCGCTCAGGTCGACCTGCCGGGGGTGCATCGCGTCGATCCAGTAAGCCCCACGCAGCGCGAGCGGCTCCGCACCCGCGGGCGCATTGATGGTCGCAACCGCATCCTCAAGGGCCGGCACACGCACGTACGTCACCCGCCCCGGGTTTGCGTCGCGAACCTGCTCGGCCAGGAAACGGGCGCCCTCAGACCATTCGTCAACCACTGCCTGCGTGTAGTGCTCGTAGCCCGGGAAAATGTAGGTGCGGTGGGCGTAACCCAGCTCCGTCAGGCGCTCGGCGACCCGGGCCACGCCGCTCACGGGGACCAGCTCGTCGTCGGTGCCATGGTGAATAACCAGACCCAGGTGGCGCGCGTTCTCAAGCAGCGGGTAGATGAGCTGCCGCCGGGCGTCGCCATCCGCCTCGACCACGTCCGACCCGCCGTCGTCCAAGCCCAGCCAGGCGCCCTGGGTGAGCGCCCCGGAGACACTGTAGCCGCCAGCGAACAGATCGGGGTACAGCAGCCCCAACAGGTAGGTGCCGTAGCCACCCATGGAGTAACCTGCGAGGTAGCGGCGATCCTCGTCGATGGCAACGAAGTTGTGCAGGTCCTCGTAGACCTCCCAGAAGTCGCGGTGGGATTCGCCGACGTACCAGCCCGACGTGCCACGGCCATGCGGGGCAGCCACCACGCCACCTAGGTTGTCGCCCAGTTCGAGGAACACTCGCGGCGTCCAGGCGGCAGCCTGATGCGCCGTGCCTCCCCGCCAGTGCAGCCAGAACGACGCCGGCACCAGTGTGCCCGGCACCCAGCCCGGCGGCAGGTACAGGCCATAGGGTTGCCAGGTTCCATTCTGACCGGATTCGCGCGAGCGCTGGGGGTCGGATGCAAACACCCGTTCGTGGTAGCCGGGCGTCGGGACCCACGCGTCCGTTGCGCCGGCGTCCAGGCGCTCAAGGTCGATGCTGGTCAGTGTCGCGTCGATGCTGCCGGCGTGCAAGAGCAGGGACTGGGTCTGGTCGCTCCACAGCCAGACGGGCTCGTCGCGGTACGCGACGTTGAGCAGATTCGAGGCTCCTTCGCCCGTGGCTACGGGAAGCAGCCCGTCGGGGCCCGCCAGGCCCGCGCCGACGGCAAGGCTCAGGACACCGTCGGGCGCCACAACGCCGCGGGGCAGCGACGCCTCCAGCGCATTGGTGAACCCGGTGGCATCCGCGGCGGCGGCCAGCCCGGCCAGGGCCACGTTGACGCCGCTAACAAGATCATGCGCACGGACGCCGGCCGGCGTCACGAGGAAGGCCCACTCCGCGCCGGTTTCCAGGCCCGCGCCGAACGGAACACTGCGCGGCGCGCCGCCGGCGACAGTATCAACGAGCACGAGAAGTGCCGGCTCGTGGTCTGGCCTCATGGCCACGAAGCGCGCAAGCAGGTGAACCGAATCGGCGTCGGCGGCCACGCGGAACTCCACCAGATCGGCGGTGCCGCGAGCGCCGGCTGGGACCGCCGCGTCCCCGTACCACTCGCGCGCGATGAGTGTGCCACCGGTCGGGTCGGCGGGCCCGGCGTCGAACTGGACACCGAGCGCCTGGGACAGGCTCTCGGCCCGGAAGAGCCGCTCTTCGGCGCCAACCGCCGGCTCCAGGAGCGCCAGCCGAGTCGCATCCCGGCCGTCGTCGGCGCCCGCGTCGTCAAACAGGAAGTCCTGGTACACGTACTCGCCGCGGCTGTGGACCGCCGAGCCCCCGATGCGGGTGGCCGAACCGACCCAATCGGAAGGGTCACCGTCCACCGTTTTGCCCGCCACGGGTCCTTCGCTTGTGCCGAGCACCGTGATCCCGCCTCGGCCGACGGCCTCGGATGCCAGCGGCGGCTCGACGATGTCCGGTACGAGACCCGCCTGGATCGGCGCGAACCCAGTTATCAGGAGCGGGAGAAGCATCAGATAGACCAGAACACGCACATGGACCACCAGCGGTAGGAGCCGCGTCGGTTGCTTAGCCGTTGCCCACGCGCGCCCGCAGGCGGCGCCAGGCAGCACAATCGGTGACTCGTAGAGCCCCCCAGGCGGACCGGTATGACAAGGCACGTCGAAACGGCCAGGGCCCGTTCCATTCACCCTCCCCCCTCCAAGGCTTAAGCCCCGGGCCCGACTGGCGAGCCTGTTGAGCAGCGACGGCCCCGCAACCGTGGGACGCATCACCGGTGATTCCGTCACTGAAATCCACTTCAGGGTCGGCCCCAACGAGCCGGTGCATCTGGGCGAGATCGTCATCGCCGACAGCACCGCCGGCGTCGAGGGCCCGTTCTATCTGCGCGTCACGGACCTGTTGTACGGCGCCGATGCGCGCGATGGCCGCTGGGGCGAGCGCGTGGCGGGCACGATGCTTCAGGTCGATGACCCCACCCTGTTCGATGCGGACCAGCGCCTCTACAAGCTGGCCGTGGCGGCGCCGCTTGGCTACCTGCAACCCGACGGCCGGTTTCGGCGCCCCAAGACGCTGCCCTCCCACTTCGCGACCGTGCGACGTCCGCGCTCCGGGGATTTCGCGTTCCTGGCCCCCCGCCGCGGCGACCTGGAGGTGGGTTTTCTGCGCAGTGGCGACGAAGCGCTGCCCGACCGGTTGGGCGTCGAGCCACGGGTCCTGTCCCAGCACGTGGGCATCTTCGCCACGACGGGAATGGGCAAGAGCAATCTGCTCAAGGTAATCGCGGGCAGTTGTCTTGAATCCGGCCAGATCGGCTTGCTGGTCCTGGACCCGCACGGCGAATACGCCGACGGCGGCAGCAATGTCCACCGGGACGGCACGGCGCTGCGGGGGTTGCTGCATCACCCGCTGGCCCCGGAGCGCCTGGCGGTTTACACGAGCCGGCCGGTGGCCGGCTTCGCCGGCCGCGTGCACGACCTGGCCGTGTCGGCCCTGGAGGTGGGCGTGGCTGACTTCGCCAACGTTTACCATGTGAGCGGTGCGCAGGAGGAGGCCCTGTGGGCGGCTGCCAACCGGTTCGGCCGCCGCTGGCTGCTGGATCTGGCGTTTCTCCCCATTGAAGAAGTGGACGCGGCGCTGGGCCGAGGCAAGTTCCACGAGTCGACCCTCAACGTCCTCAAGAGGCGGGCGGAGCAATTGCTCCAGCAGCCGTCGATCCACACGGATGATGCCGTGAGCACGACCACGTCCATTCTCCGGCACCTGGAGGCGGGGCGCGTCGTGCTGGTCGATACGTCGGGGCTCTATCCCCGCGAGGAGCTGCTGGTGTCGGCGGTGCTGGCGCGGGCGCTGCTCAACAGTTACCGCGCGGCGTACCGGGACGCTGACCGCTTCCGCTCGCTGCCAGGGGCTTGTGTCATCCTGGAAGAGGCACAGCGCGTTCTCAACGCCCGCGGCGGCAGCGAAAACGTGTTCGCCCAGATCGCCCGCGAGGGGCGCAAGTTCAAGGTCGGCCTGGGGGCGGTGACCCAGCAGCCCCGGCTGATCAACGATGAGCTGCTCAGCCAGTTCAACACGCTCTTCATCCTGGGGCTGGCGGACCCCACGGACCGTGAGCGGGTACGGGGCGGATCGCGCCAGGACCTGAGCCAGGTCACAAAGGAGATCCAGATGCTGGAGCCCGGCGAGGCACTCTTGACCATGCCCGGCGCGCCGTTTGCGCTACCCCTGAAAGCCCACCTGTATGAGACGCGCCTCGAAGAGGTCGCCGCGAGCGCGGCGCCCCGCGATGCCGCTGTCACCGTCGACGAGGGTTTCTACGGATGACATTGCGGTTGTTCCACACGAGCGATTCGCACCTAGGCCACCAGCAGTATCCGCGCACTGGGCCCAACGGCCTGAACCAGAGGGAGCAAGACCTGTACGATGCGTTCGACGCGGTCGTCGCGGCGGCGATCGCGGATGCGCCGGACCTGTTCGTTCACGCGGGCGACCTGTTTGACGGCGTGCGGCCAACCAACCGGGCGCTGGCGGTGGCGCTGGAGGGCTTTCTTCGCCTGTCGCGGGCGGGAATCCCCGTTGTGGTGATCGCGGGCAACCATGAGACGCCGCGGCTGCGTGAGACGGGCAGCCCCTTTCGGCTCTTCGAGCACTTGGAGGGCGTGAACGTGGCCTACCGGGGCCGGCCGGAGCGCATCGACGTGACGGCGGCTGACGGTTCGCCGGCAACGATCCATGCAATCCCACAGTGCAGCGGCAACGAGGCGCTGGCGGCGGCCATCGCGGGGCTGGAGCGTGGGCCTGGGGCCAACGTGCTGGTGGTCCACGGCGCGATCCACAGCCTGCCCGCCTTTCGCAACGCGGAATTCAACGAATTGAGCCTAGAGCCTTCCTGGTTTGACGAACGCTTCGACTACGTGGCGCTGGGCCACTACCACGGGGTCAAGCAGGTGACGCCGCGCGCCTGGTACTGTGGCGCGCCGGATCGCGTCAGCATGGCGGAGGCCGGCGATGCCAAGGGCTTCCTGGATGCGCGCGTGGATGCGGGTAGCGTGGCCACGGTGGATTTCCGGCCCCTGGATGTGCGGCCGTACGTTGACCTGCCGCCGGTCGACGCCGAGGGACTCGACGCTGCGGCGGTCCTTGATGCGGGAACGCGGGCGCTTGGTCGCGTGGACGCTGGCGCGGTGGCGCGGCTGCGGGTCGACAACCTGGATCCGACGCTGCGCGGGGTCCTGGCGGCCCGGGCGTTGCAGGACGCGGGCGCACACGCGCTGCACTTGGACCTGCGCCTGGAGTGGCAGGATTCGTCACGGCGGGTGCAGGGCCCGGCGGAGATTCGCGGCCTCATGGAGGAGTTCGAGGAGTACGCTGCAAGCCACCCGGTCGAACGGCTGGACCGCGCGCGCCTGCTGGCGATGGCCCGCGACGTGCTGGATGGCTCGTCTGATCCGGCTGAACCGGGCAAACCCCGCCCGGGCTCGTCCGGCGACGAGCCTGACGGGCCGCCGCCCCCGCGGCAAGTCCTGGAGGCTCCATGAGACTGCGGACGCTGCACCTGCGCAACTATCGGCGCCACCGACACACCGTCGTGGAATTCGCCGATGGTGTGACGGCCCTGGTGGGCCGCAACGGGAGCGGCAAGTCAAGCCTGCTGGAGGCCATCGGATTTGCTCTCTTCGGGACCTCGGCGACGCGAACCAGCAAGGATTTGCTGCGCCATGACGCCGCGGCGCCCGCCGACGCGGTCTCGGTCGTGCTGGAATTCGACCTTGCCAACCAGGCGATTCGCGTGGAACGTGAACTGCGGGGCCGTAACCTGACGCCGAGCGCGACCGTCTCTGCGGACGGCGTCGTGCTGGTTCCGCCGGGGGCCGGCAGCTCGGAGGCCGTGACGCGTCTGTTGGAGCAGCGCCTCGGCCTGAACGCGGAAGGATTCTTCACAACGGTCGTGGCGCGCCAGAAGGAGCTGAGTCGCTTGGCTGACCAGAAGCCGACGGAGCGCAAGCGCCTGATTCTGGAGATGCTGGGCGTCGACGACCTGGATCGGGCCATTGCACGCGCGCGGCGCCGTCGGCTCGACGCTGAGGCGGGCGCGAAGGCGTTGGCTGACGCCCTCATCGACCCCGAGGAGTTGGCTAGCGAAACCCGCGCGGCTCGCCAGAGCGTCGCGGCATTGCAAGGCGCGCTGGAATCCCACGAGGCGGCTTGGGCGTCGGCCCAGGCGGCCGCCCAAGATGCTGCCACCCGGTTACAGACGGCCGAGGCGCAAGCGAAGGCCCACGCCGAGGCGGTGCGACGGCATGAGCAGGCGGTTCAACGCTGGGATTCGGCGGCGCGCACGACGGTGCAGGTGAACGCGCAACTGGAAGAGGCGCGCGCGGCCGCACACGAGGAGAAGAGGCTGGCACCCTTGGCGGCCCGGTTGCCGGGGGCGCGGGCGTCATTGGTGGCGGCCCAAGATCACGCCAGGCGCAGCGAAGAACGGCGCCGGGGCCTGGCGGCGGTGGCGGCCGAGGAGCGGGGCCTGAACCAATTGCAGGCCGAGTTGGCGGCGGCTCCCAAGCCCGAGAGCCCGGATTCGTCCGTCGCCGCCGACGCCGAGCGGGCCAAGGCGGACGCCGAGGCGCGTCTGGCGCGGCTGGAGGGCGCCCTCGCCGTGGCGCAGCACAATTTGGCGGCCCTTGAGGAGCGCCTCGGGGACCTCGGTCGCTTGGGGGATAGCGCGCCGTGCCCCACGTGCGAGCGGCCCCTGGCTGATCATCTGCCGCGGCTTCGGGACGCGACGGAGGCTGCCCGCGCATCTGCTGCGACGAAGTGCTCGGAACTGACCGAAGCCGTTTCCACCGCCCGGGCCGCGGCGGCTGCGGCGACGGCGTCCGTGGCGGCCACGCAGGCGGCCACGCGGGCCGCCGAGGCAGCCGCCGCACACAACCGTTTTCTCACCGAGCGGGTGGCCGAGGCCCGGTTGCGCCACCAGCGTACCCTTGATGCGCTGCCGGACGACCCTGGCCCCGTCCCCGACGTGGCGCCGATGCAAGCCGC
>JBFJYU010000023.1:0-18734 GCA_041622435.1 Thermoplasmatota archaeon
TCCAGCGCTACCGCTGAAGCATCCCGATTCCCAGGGAGACCTTGGAATGACAACCGTCTATGACGTTCCCGCCGCAGCCCTCATCGAGGAAGCTGCAAAGCGCCTGAAGGACAACGAGGCCCTCCAGCCCCCGGCTTGGGCAGCCTACGTGAAGACCGGCACCCACCGCGAGAAGCCTCCGGTGGAGGATGAGTGGTGGCACGTTCGTGTCGCCGCGATTCTGCGCAAGGTCTACGCGGACGGCCCCATCGGAACCGAGCGCCTGCGCGCCCACTTCGGTGGATACCGCGACCGTGGCAGCAAACCCAACCGGGCCGTTCGCGGCTCGGGCAGCATCGTCCGCAAGGCGTTGCAGCAGTTGGAAGCTGCCGGTCTCGTGCAGAACATCCAGGCCCAGGGCCGCGTCGTGACGCCCCAGGGCCGCAGCCTGCTGGACAACACCGCTCACGCGGTGCGCCAGGACCTTCAGGCCACTCTCCCCACTCTCACCAAGTACTAGGAGGCCCAGCGATGGACGACTTGGAACGCATCCGGCAACGCAAGCTGCGGGAGCTCCAGGAACGCCAAGCTGCAGCCAGCAACCCGTACCCGTCGGAACCCTCTGAAGCCGAAATGGCCCAGGAGGCTGCTCGTCAGGACGCGGCCATTGAGTCGTTCCTGCAGCAGGTCCTTGAGTCGGAGGCGCGCGAGCGTCTCACGCGCGTCCGGATGAGCCGCCCCGAATTCGCCAACAAGGTCATCCAGCATCTGGCTGGCCTGGCGCAGTCGGGTCGGCTCCCCGGCCGCCTCACGGACGAACAATTCCGAAACATCCTGGCGCAACTCACGCCCCAGGACCGGGACATGAAGATCACTCGACGATGAACCCCAACCGGGGGACCCGATCATGGCCAGCAAGAAGCCCGTTGCCAAGAAACTCCGCCTGCTCCGCGCCAACAAGAGCAACCGTAGGGTGCCGGCGTGGATCATTATCCGCACCAGCCGCCGGTTTACGCGCCACCCCAAGCAGCGCAACTGGCGGCGGAACCGCCTGAAGATGTAGGAGGAGATCATGGCAGACACCACCGAATTGGAACGCATCTACACGATCCCCCTGCGCCACGCAAAGATGGGGACCCGCTCGAAGCGCGCGGACCGTGCCGTCAAGGACGTCCGTACCTTCCTGAGCCGCCACATGAAGAGCGAGACCATCTGGCTCGACAACGAAGTCAACGAGGCCATCTGGTCGCGGGGCAAGTACAACATCCGCTCGCGGATCCGCGTACGCGCCACCCGCTTCGCCGACGGCGTCGTTGAGGTTACCCTTCCCGACGCCGAGGCAACCGGCTCCATGCGCGCCGCTATCGCGGAGAAGCTGGAGAAGGCCGCCGAGGCTCCCGTCCTGGCTCCGTCCATGGAAGAGGAGGAGTCCGAGGAGGCCCGCCGCTCTGTGACCGTCATCGCCGGCATCGGCGCTGCGACCGCCGAGAAGCTGGAGAAGGCCGAGATCGAGACCGTCGGCGACCTTGCCGGTGCGGACGTGGCCGAAGTGGCCAAGGCCGTCGGCAAGTCGAACGAGGTCGTGCGCGGCTGGATCGACGCCGCCAAGGAAATGGTCAAGGTCTCCGAGGAGCCCGAGGCTGAGGAACCGGCTGCCGAAGAGGCCGCCGAGACCGAAGCCGCCGAGACCGAGTCCAAGGCCGCCGAAGCCGAGCCCGAAGCCGCCGAACCCACGGACGATTCCGAGGAGTAAGACAGCGCTTGACTCGGACGATGGCTGGTGGCCCGGTGTTTCGACGCCTGGACCCCTTCGGGAATCCCAATGTGGGCGTTTACGTCCGGGCTACCAGCAGGCATCTCTTCCTTCCCCCTGGCCTCACTGAACAGAACCGGGCCGACCTGGAACTGGCGTTGGGCCTGGAGTCCCTCGAAGTCACCGTCGGGGGCAGCCCCCTGGTGGGTTCCCTCGTGGCCGCCAACTGTAACGGTGCGGTCGTGGCGGATTTTGCCACCGACGATGAGGTGGCCTGCTTCGCCGACGCCGGCCTGCGGGTCATGCGTCTCGAGGAGGCGCGGCTGAACGCCGCCGGCAACAACATTCTCTGCAACGATCTGGGTGCCATTGTGCACCCTGATCTGCCCAACGACACCGTGCAAGCCATCGCGGCGACGCTTGGTGTCGAGGCCACGCGGTCGGCGATCGCTTCCGTTCCCACGACGGGGACGGCGGGTGTTGCCACGACGCGCGGCGTCCTTGTCCACCCGTTGGCCACCGACGATGAACTCGCGTTCGTCAAGAAGTGGCTTCATGCACCCGCCCGGATCGGGACCGTGAATCACGGTCATGGTCTGGTCGGGGCCGGCCTTGCGGCCAATCAGAACGGCGCCGCGTGCGGCAGCCGGACGACCGGCATCGAATTGGGCCGGATCGAAGAAGCACTAGGATTCCTGGAGTGATCACATGAGCAAGCGTGCCTTCAAAGTCGAGGGAGACTTCCAGATGGGTCGTCTCCGCCAGCACTTCGCCATCCAAGTGGTTGGCGATGACGAAACCATGGCCCGCGAGTACGCGATGGCCAACATGGGCAGCCGCCACGGCGTCAAGCGCCGCGACATTGAGCTGACCCAGGTCATCCCCCTCGAGGGCGATGACATCGACCCGATTACGCTCAAGCGTATGGAGTAAGCGTGGCCGGCGACGAGCAGGCCTACGCGCGCGTGGAGCAAATCCAGCGCGATTTGCAGCAACTCGATCGCCAATCCGGTGTCCTGGAGCAGCGCCTTATGGAGTTGCACCAGGCGCGGGCCACCCTGGAAGGGTTGCAGCAGGCGGACGGGGAAGCCCTGGACACCCTGGTGCCCATCGGCGGCGGTATCCACGTGCGTGCGTCGCTCGATCCGCGGGCCCATGTCATGGCGCCGCTGGGCGGTGACTACGCAACGGAGACCACGGTGGAGAAGGCGCTGGAGCGTTTGGCCGCTGAGGTCGAAACGACCACTGGCGTCCTGCAGCGTGTCAACGAGCGCGCGGACGAGTTGGCGCAGGCCGCCAACGCGATGGTCCAGCAGCTCGGGCAGGCGCAGGCGTAGCCCCGCCAGCGGGTCTGCGTAACGGTCAAGCCACCCGGTGCACCTGTCCGGTTCGCGGCCACTGCGGCGCCTGGGTGCGACGAGCGGCCCGGCACCGTGGCTTTCGGCTCCTCTTCCCATGCGGGTATGGTCTAATGGCTATGACGGTGGCTTCCCAAGCCATCTGTCCGGGTTCGATTCCCGGTACCCGCACTGAGAAGCGTGCTCCTACAACCAGGTGAGCACCCAATGGGACGCGCGCGCGTCGCCGTTGGTTCGCCCGCCGAGGTAGTGGATGCCGTCGCCAGCCGATACGGCGCAGCCGCGGGCCGTGGGTTCCGGCATGGCCGGGGCAGACCACCATACGTTCGCGCCGGCGTCGTACATGTCGGTTCGGTTGAGCGTTTGGCCGTCGGCGTGGCCGCCCATGATGTACACGTACTTGCCGGCGGTCGCGGTGGCAAAATCGGCGCGCGGGGAGGGCATCAGCGGGGTCGCACGGCGCGGTTCGCCCTTGAGGGATACAACTTCGCCCGAGCCGTTGTTGCTTTCCTGGTCGCCGCCGACGACGTAAACGGTGTCATCAATCAGGATGGCGCCTGGCGTGACACGGGGAATCGCCAGTTGTGCGGCGCTGGCCCAGTTCTGCATGATCGGGCTGCGCAGCAGGATGCCGTCGCTCGCCGTGTGGCCATCGGTGCCGCCGACCAGGAGAAGGAGTCCGCGGTCTGTGATGGGTGTTGCCTTGGCGAGGGGTTGGGGCAGCGGGCCGAGGTCCGTCCAGAAACCGATCTGTGACAATCCGAAGACTTCCATGGAGGCCTCGCGGGACCGGCCGGCCAGATCGTGGTAGCCGCCCATGATCAGCAATTCACCTTCCACGGCGGCCGCGGCCGCCGAGTGGGTGGGCTTGGGCAGCGGCAAGCCGCGCTCCCATTTCTGCGTGCGAATGTCGTAAACATCCACCCGGCTTTCCGTGATGCCGTCCTCGTTGATGCCGCCGACGACCCAGATCTTGTTGTCGTGGAGGGCGCACGCGAGATCGCGGCGCGCCGCCGGCATGCTGGCCAATTCCTTCCAGTTGAGGCTCGCCTTTGCATGGCCGGCGAGCTGGTCCGAGTCGCTCGGATCGATGGGTACCCCACCTGGTCCTGCGTCCTTGTCCCCGGTGCCTCCGTCGGTCGGTGCCTGGCCTCCCAGGCAGCCGGATACCATTGCCAGCAGCGACACGAGGGCAACCAGACAAGCCCCTCGCGAGCCCATGATTGCCCATGGCGGTGCATTCCTTAAGTCCCTTTCCGCCGGATGCCCGCTCCCGGAAGCCCCACCAATTCTATGAAGGATGCCGGGCTCGCCCGGCCCAACCCATGTTCAAGTCGCTGCGGGACAAGCTTCAGGGCGTTTCCAAACAGATCGAGGACGAGCTGGAAGCTCAACTGGAAGCCGAGCTCGAGGCCGAACTGGCCGCGTCCCTTGAGGAGGATGTTCGCAGCGAACCTGAGCCCGTGGAGGCCCCGGCGCCCGAGCCCCAGCCCGCACCGGTGGCCACGGCCCCTCCGACACCCGAGCCGGCCGCGCCGCCCGTGGAGCCGACGGTCCCCGAGACCCCCGAGGCCCCGAAGCCGGAACGCCCGTCGCCCGAACCCGCGCCGGAGCGTAAACCGGCCGCGCCGACGGCCCCGCCCCCGCCGCCGGCCACGACGCCGACGGCCCCGCCGGCGCCCGCGGCGGCCTCCCAGCCCGCCCCGGCCGCTCCCGCCAAGCCAAAGCCCGCCGAGCCCACCCGGAAACCGGCCCAGCAACCCCAGAAGCCGTTTGGGCGCAAGGTCCTCAGCGCTGAGGAGATCGAGGCTCGTCTGGCGCGGGAGTTGAGCGAGGCGGTCGAGGTCCAGAAGGAAGTGGAGTCCGTCGTCAAGCAAAGCGGCGCGCGGGTTACCCGTTACACCATCAACGAGCAGGTGCTCGACGATATCCTCTGGGAACTCGAAGTGGCCCTGCTGGAATCGGACGTTGCCTTGCCGGTCATCGAGGCCATCAAGGAGAACGTGAAGGAGCAACTCCTTTCCATGTCGGTGGCCAGCGGAAACCCCGGCGAAATCGTCGAGAAGGTGCTGCGCACAGCAATCCGGCGGGTGCTCAACGTCAACCCGATTGACTTCGACGCATTCGTGCGGCAGAAGCTTGAGTCGGGCAAATCGCCCGTCGTCGTCATGTTCGTCGGCGTCAATGGCACGGGCAAGACTACCAGCATCGCCCGGCTGGGCTACCGCCTGCGCGAACAGGGCATCAGCGCAGTGCTGGCCGCCGGCGACACGTTCCGCGCCGGCGCCATCGAGCAGTTGTCGCAGCACGGCGACAAACTGGGCCTCAAGGTTATCAAGCACGGTTCCGGAGCGGACCCCGCCGCCGTCGCGTACGACGCCATCGAGCATGCCCGCGCCCGCAACAAGCAGGTCGTCCTGCTGGACACGGCGGGCCGCATGCAGACGAACACGAATCTGATGGATGAGATGGACAAGATCCGCCGGGTCGCCAAGCCGGACCTAGTGGTCTTTGTGGGCGACAGCTTGGCCGGCAACGATGCCGTGGAGCAGGCGCGCAAGTTCGACGAGGTGGTGGATATTGATGGCGTCATCCTGACGAAGGTTGACGTGGATGCCAAGGGAGGCGCCGCGTTGTCGGTCGCCTACACGATCAACAAGCCGCTGCTGTTCGTCGGCGTGGGCCAGGGATACGCTGACCTGAAGCCGTTCGATTCGCAGTGGATGGTGGACCGGTTGTTCGCCGACGACGAGGCCGCCGCAGCGTCCTGAGGCTGGATTTCGGGCCCTTCCCCTGACCTAGCCTCGCCCGTGACGGCGACCCGGGGCGTGTTCGTGGGGTTCTTCCACGTCGTGCGTGGCCTCGGCTAACACCATGACGAGCCGCGGCCCCTCCGCGCTGAGATGGACGCCAATGCGGTGGCCCGTGATGTCGCCGCGGCCCGACAGTGCCTCCTTGGCCGTGCGGTTGGCGTCGGCCCAGGCCTGCTTGATGGCCGTGACCGCCGCCTCCAGATCGGGGTCTGCCGAGTCCGTTGGGGGGGTCCAGGCGCCCAGCGCATTGACGTACGCCTCGGAGCAGTAGTTCTCGCCCTCGAAGCAGATGCCGGTTCCTTGGTCAATTTGCAGGTAGCGTGCCCACGCGGATTTCTCCGCCCAGTGGTCCAGGAGACTTTCTTCAACCATCTTAGGCCCTCCTGAACGCCAGCTTGACGCCATCGGGTGTGAGGACCCAGACGGGCTCGCCCTTGCCGGTCTTCTTCAACTCCTTCATCGCATCGCGGTAGCCCTTCGAAAACGTCTGCTCGGCCTTGGTGAGCGCGTTTCCAATGAGCTCCTTGTCGGCTTTTTCGGGCTTGATGCTTTCCAGGAACTTCTCCAGAACCCACTCCGTCCCGGATTCGTCCGGGACGAGGAGGTGTTCGTGGTCGAACCTGTACTTCTTGGCGTCGGCGGCTTTCGCGGCGTTCCGGTAGGCCGCGCGTCTGGCTTCTGTTCGGTCGTTTCCGGGTGGGGACATGAGCTTCGTCGCGGGATCGCTTCATGTGCCAAATAACTTGGCCCTCGCCGGATGTCGACTCCGCGCTCGCCACTCGGTGGCGCCAGCTTTTATCTCTAACTGGTTCTATGCCTGGACGAACGTCCATGTTCGACGACATTCGCGACCTGACCTTCGTGGCGGGCGCGGCCCTGATCCTGCTGGCCGGTCTGGTGGTCGGCGTTCAGCCAAGGAGCCCGCTCCACCGCGCCTTCGCACTGCTGCTTCTGCTGCGCGGCGCAATGTACGCACTTCTTGGTTGGGACGACTCGGTCCATAGCACGGCGGGCAAGCTGACTGGCGCGGTGGCCCTTGCCATCCCCCTTGCGGCCGTGAATTTTGCCATGGTGCTGGCCGCGGGTGGTTCGCCGCTGACACGAGCCATCGTGCGCGTCGGCCTCGTGGCGGCGTGGTTGCTGACGCAACTGGCCTACCTCGCAAACCCGGACTTGTTCCTGGGCACCGAGGGTGGGATGGCGTTGAACGATTTGTTCATTGACTCCGGGGACACGGCCTACGCGGCGCTGGCACTTTTCCTCGCCTTGCGCGCCGAGCGGACCCCCGGCCGCGTCCATCGGGGGGGTTTGCTCTTGATGTCTGCCGGATTCGCGCTTCAGCCCGCGTTGCAGGCGACGTTCAGGCTGGGTCGGCTGGTTGACAATTACCCCGTCTATGCGGCGGTCTTCGTGCAGAATCTACTGGCGCTTTCGACGGTGGCCCTGCTCATCGGCGTCGTGGCCCAGGTTGGCCAGATGGCCGTCAGGGGGGCTGAGCGATCCATGCGGGCCCCGGCGCGTCGGTATCTCATGGTCCTGACTGCACCGGTGCTGTGCGCACTGGCGGTGCTGATGGTCTGGCAGTTGACGCCGGGCCAGTTTGGCGTAGAGGCACCCATTCGACTCGCGCTGGACATCCTGTTCGTTTCCAGCGCGTTCTGGAACCTCACCCTGTTCGCCGTCGCCGCGTTTGCCCTGACGCGCTACCAGTTGTTCGGCGTGGAACGCCATGCGCGCCAAGCGTTGCAGACGGTTGTGGCCGCTGCGGGGGTCCTGGGGGTCTATTCCTTGACCGAGGCTTTGGCTGGCGCCTGGTCGCCCCTGGGTCCGATTGAGAGCAGCGCCGCGGGCGCCGGGGCCGTCGCTGTACTGGCGGTTCCCATTGTGTGGGCTGCTGGCCGCATCGCGGGGCGCGCGCTGCCGGGTGTTGAGGACACGCCCGCCTACCTGGAGGCGCGCCGCATCCAGATGTTCTGGCACGAGGCGGAAGCGATCCTGTCGGACCGGCTGTTGACGGAACAGGAGCGCGAGGCGCTGGAGCGGGCCCGTGTCCAGTGGGGCCTTGATGAAGCGGAGGCGGAGAGCGTCGTCGCCCAGGTCTTGGAGCAAATGCCTCCTGTGCGCTCGGCCTACTTCCCGATGCTCGGCCAACGCGACAGCGTCGCGCGGCAGTAGTGCGCGACGAGACCGGTCGGGGGCCTTGCGCGGCCGGAGCCAAACCTTCTTTCGGGTGGCCGGGGTGAAGAACTGGATGCACCTGCGCAAATCGGTGGAGGAAACGGTCTGATGCGCGTACTGGCCCCCCTTGACGGAACCCAGGAGAGCTTCGATGCGCTGCAAAGCGGGCTGGGGCTGCTGGCTGGCTGCAAGCCCACGGTCACGCTGCTCGTCGTGATGCAGGAAGGCATGGATTCGGCCCCCGACGACGTCAAGCAGGCGTTCGACGACGATGAGGACGACGCCATCTTTCCGTCGGTGGAATCGGCCGACCGCGTTCTGGACGAGGGGCAGGCCCGCTGCGCCGCCGCGGGAGTTGCCACTGTCGAACGGCTGTGCCTGGAGGGCAAGGCGCGCGACGTGATTCTTGAGCAGGCGGCCGCAGCGGATGTTCTCCTGATGCGGGCATTGCAGAAGTCGAACCTGCGCGATCGGCTGCGCATGGCGTCGAGCGAGTACCTGGTTCGGCGGGCTCCCTGCGCGGTTCTGCTGGCCAAGCGCGAGGCCTAGCCTGGCTCGTCGCCGTTTTTTGTTGGCGTCGGCCAATTGGGCGCGGCCCCCCGCATCGCCGGGGAGGCCGCGGCCCAAGCCGGTCCTAGTTGAACAGCGTCTCGCCGCTGGTCTGGATGGCCACGTACGCGTCGTCGGCCGTGGACTGGCCGGCGGTGGTGCAGCCTGGCGGGCAGCCGTCGGTCCACACGATGACCGCGCGGCCGTCGGGCATGTAGTCGATGTCCATGTAGTCCGCGATGTTGCTGCCGCTGCAGCCGCCGAGCTTGCTCAGGCAGCCGATCTGGGCCGGGTCGGTGCTGGGGGTCACCTGGGCCGTCTCGACGACCATGCCGGGGGTGCCGGCGCCGGTCAGCGTGGCGGCGTGGATGTGCCACTTGACCGAGGCGGGGGCCTCGCCGGGGTTGCCGTTCCAGCCGGCCGGGGCGTCCTCGGTGCCGTAGAAGGCGAGGGTGACGCGGCCGTCATCGCCGGCGGTGACGACGGGGAACAGGCTGGAGCGCAGGTTGGAGCCGAGGGCGATGGGCGCATCCCAGGTGACGCCGCCGTCGCCGCTGCGAATCACGTAGGGGCGCCAGTCGCTGCCGGTGTAGGCGAAGTAGACGGAGCCGTCGGGCGTCGTGGCCACGTCGGGGGCGTCGGAGCTGGCCGAGATGGGTGGCTCGCTGTGGGTCCACGTCATGCCGTTGTCGGCGCTCCACCAGAGGGCGGCGCCGCACTGGGTGCGGGGCTGGTAGAGCACGCCAACGCTGTTGGCGACGGGGGCGCCCTGGAAGGCGCACGTGGTCTGGATCTGCCGGGACTGGGAGTCGAACTGCATGCTGGCGAAACCGGGCCCAAAGGTCCTGCCGCCGTCCGTGCTCGCAGCGCAGGGGGTGTGTGTGAGGCCGTTGGCGCACACGTAGACGATGTTCTCGTACAGCATGCCGGTGGGGTCGGTGAGCGTCGTGCGCTTGCCGACGGCGATCTTCTGGTGGTCGGTGGCGCCGCCGCCGCACGCGACCGGGTTTTGCTCCCAGGTCTGCGCGTCGTCGTCGCTCCAGGCCAGGATCGTGCAAACCAGATCGGTGTCGTTGACGAACACGCGGTCCGTGTCCTTGTCTACGATCAGCACGCGGTCGGCCGCCAGCGCCAGGACGCCACCGATGGCGTAGCCGGGCTGCGCCCACGTCATGCCGCCGTCCGTCGAGCGTGCGATGCGGTCCCAGCCGCCGACAAAGATGTCGCCGTCGCTCTGTACGCCGACGTTGAGTTCGCTGCCGTGGACTCCCGTGTCGTGCAGGCTGAACGATAGCGCCGCAGCGGTCGAGCCGCCGCTTTGCGCTCCGATCGAGGTCAGGACGGATGATCCGGCGAGCATCGCGACGACAACGGCCGCGGCGCCCATGCTGTAGTAGAAGCCCTTCATGATGATACCAACCAACGCCACCGTGGAACCGGCGGACGGCACACCCACCTTGACGTCCCTTCATAAATTCTTTTCGCTGATCCAGATACGTCCTGGGGGTGCCGCCAGGCGCGCCGCCTGCCGTACGGCTTGCCAAGCTTGTCATGGAAGGGGCCGGTCCACGTCGGTGACACCGCGGCCGTTTGGCACCGCAGCCGTACGGCTTGGCGCCGCCGTTGGTTGGCGGGTAACTGGTACCGATCCGCGCGGCGGGTCGCTCGTTCAGCTCGGCACGACGCCCGCGCGAATCTTCGACGCGAGCACACGGCCGGAGGGCGACAGATCGATGGCCTTGGTGCGACCAGCCGGGGTGACCAGGATGAATTGTTTCAAGTAGTCATTAATCGGCTCTGTTTCGCGCAAAAGTCGGCCCACGGTTGGGGCGCTCAGCCCTGGCAGGCCGACGAGCTCCGATGCCAGCACGGCGCGCCCGTTCTGGCCCCGTTTGCTGACCTCCTGGATCATGCGGTGGGCGCTGCGGATGACGCGCATGTCGACGCCATCCGGCTTGTCCCAGGCGCCCGGACGCTTGTCCTTCGGCTCTTCCTGCTCCTGTTCAGCCTGTGGTGCCGCCACTGCGTGAAGGTCCTCGGGCTGCGCATCAGCCAGCCACTCCCGGATCACCCGCGCAGCGATCTTGCGCGACGCCCGGTAAGGTACCTCAACGGCACCAAAGTCGAGGCTGACATTGATTTTCATTTGCAGGCCCTTCAACGGAAAGTCGGAGTCGTCGAGCGTTTCACTCGTCTCCCACTCGTAGACGTGCATAAGCAATCACCTGGTACATCTGCAGCGTTCATAACGATTGTCGATCCTCGGGTTGCACAACCGTCGACGTGACGCCAATTTGAATGAAACTTAACCGACAGAAAGGTTTTTGTTTACCCCCTGACCGGGGCGGCCCCGGCCGTGGCCTCCGCCCCGCCGGTCCCCGGGGGTCAGGCCCAACACTTATGACTGAGACCTGAGTCGGCCGGCCTGTCCATGGCGGCGCAAAACGTCACGCCCACGCGGAGCGAGCTGATCAACGTCAAGCGCAAGATCAAGCTCAGCCAGAGCGGCTACAACCTGCTCAAGCGCAAGCGCGACGGTCTGATGTACGAGATTTTCGAGATCCTGCCGAAGGTCAAGACGATCCGCGCTGACCTGGTCAAGCAGTACCGCGACGCCAAGGAGGCCATCGCGGTCGCCGCCGCCGTCGAGGGTGCGCTTTCCGTGCGCTCCTACGCCTACGCTGCCGGCGAGGCGCCGCACGTCGAGCTGAAGGAGAACAACATCATGGGCGTGCGGGTGCCCAAGATCGAGGCCAGCGCCGTGCGCAAGGCCATGGACGAGCGCGCCTACGGGACCATCGGTTCCAGCCCCGCCATCGACGACGCCGTCACAGGCTTCGAGAAGCTCGTCGAGCAGATCATCGTCGCCGCTGAGTACGAGACGGCGATCAAGCGGCTGCTGGACGAGGTCGAGAAGACCAAGCGCCGTGTCAACGCCCTGGAGTTCAAGGTTCTCCCCGAGTTGGAGGAGGTCAAGAACTTCATCGCGTTCCGTCTGGAAGAGATGGAGCGCGAGTCGTTGTTTACCATGAAGCGCATCAAAGACAAGGCTTGAGCGAAGCGAAAGCCTGTCGTTGGTGACAGCGAGGCGTAGGCGCGCAGCGCCGAGCCGCATCCTTGATCCTCCCAGCGAGCAAGACGCTGGCCGGCAAGGGCTTCGACTCCGGCGTGCGGGCTGAGCGCGAACCCAGGAACTCCGGGGCATCGCTCGGGATGTGGTGCCTTAGCTGGTCCAGTAGGGGCGGGCCTAGGCCGCCGCCGCAGGCAGACCGTCCCCGTACACGGTGGGTGCGACCGGGTTCAGCTCGTGAAGCAGGGCGTGGAGCAGCGAGGCATCCATGGTGTGAAGGCCTCGCGGCGAGGGATAACGGTCGCGTCGGAGCCGGGGCGACTTCGCCATCAGATGACCGAAATCAGACATCCCTGTCTCGTTTTGCCGTGGGGGTGCAACCTGGCGAAGCCGAACGGCGCCGGCCGCCAATCTTGAGCGGGGGCACGCCCGGCGTGCCACCTAGTCGGACGGCTCGGCCGCCGGCGGGGCCGCAGGGCCATGCACCGCCCGGAACGCAGCCACGCACTCGCCCGCAACGGCCCATGCGTTGAGCGCCTCGGGCCAGATGGACACTGCCTGGGGTGCCGCTTCCCCCCAGGCCTCAGAGAACGCGCCGCTGCCAAAAGCGCCGATGACCAGGCAAAGGTTCCCGGACGGGTTGGCGCGCGCCATCAATTCCTGCGGGGCGACCGGCTCGCCGGCCTCGTCCAGGCGGAACACGGGGCCGCGGGCAAAGGAGTCCAGGACGGCCGCCGCAGACTTGGTGCCCTCAGACCACAAGAGCGGGTCCTTGTCCTGGGTGGCGCCCTCGCGCAGCACCTTGGCCAGCAATCCCTGGAAACGTTGCTCGCTGCGCGGCAGCCGCGTGTCCGGGCGCACACGAATCAGCTCCCCGTGGCGCGTGTGGATCGCAACCTCCACGCCGCCCGCCTTGCACAGCGGGCTTTCAAGGATGGATAGCAGACAGATTTGAGCAATGTCGGGGCGGCCCCGGCGCTTACCGTCCTCCAGCTTGCCCACGGCGGCCGCGTGCCAGTTCCGGTCCAGGAGGATCTCACCGGGCCGGCGACCCAGGCCCTGGGCGTGCTTGCGGATCGCGGGGTGGCCGGCCACGGCCTCCGGCACCAGTTCGAGTTCCGCGTCGGCCAGCACCACGTACAGGGTCACGGCGCCGCCAGTCGGGCAGGGACAAAGGGCTTTCCCGGCCGCGGCCGACCCTCGGCGGGCGCGGAGGCTGGCCTTCGTGGCAGCCTGGACCGGGCCCGCACCCGGCCGCTTGGCGGCAAGCAAACATATTTGCGCGCCGCGGGAATTCGGAACGGGAAATTCAGCGGTTGGTTGGTCGTTACTATCTGCTCGGGGCGTCCTTTGGTTGGATTGCGACGCCGTTGCCGAGCGCAAGCCAGCCTCCGCTTCCTGGAGGCTGTCACGTGTATCAAAAATGCGCTTGCTTGTTGTCGTTGCTGGTTTTGATTGGAGCGGCCGCGCCCGTTGGCGCCACGGCCGCACCCCTCCCGTTGCCCCTGATGGATGCGGAACTGGACTTGGCGCTGGATGGCGTCTATCCCGAAGATGTCAAACCGCCAGGCGTGGAGTTGGGCAGCATCGCCGAACTACGGGGCCAGGCCGAACGGCGCGCGCTGGAGCGCCTGACGCCTGAACGCCTTGCGGCCACGCTGGCGGCAATGGCCGGGGACGGCGACGTGCCCCTGATGGATGCCCTTGAGGCTGGAGCGATCCTGTACAACGCCGCCACGGCCCCTGACACGCCGTTTGGCGCCGCGGCTGCCCGCGTGGTGGACGACGCCTTCGCGTTGCGCATCGAAGGGGGTGCATCCGGGCAAATGAACGGCCACGACCCCGTTGGCGACGCCCTTGGTAGCGTGCCGGTCGACGTGCCCGGCGCCCCCGGCGCCCCCGGCGCGCCTGACCCCGAAGTCCCCGCGGCGCCCGATGCGTCCGACATGCCCGACCCCGCCGACTTGGCGAAGGCGCGCACCTTCTCGGCGCCGAGCCTGGTGGGCCTCGACCACCGCGACCTGCGCCACGACGTTCTGACCATCGAGCGCAGCCACCTCTTCGACAGCCTCCGCGTCGAGCAAGCCTTGTCCCAGTCCACGCTCCAACAAAGCGAACTGGACGTGTACTACTACGCGTTTTACTCGTGGTTCTTCACGTACGATTACTACTACCGCTACGACGAGCAGACCACCAGCAGCCACGCCTACTACGACGAAGTCATCACGCGCCTCTACACGCTGCACGAGACCTTCGACCGGTGGGAGTTCACCTCCGCCCTCGACATCCGGCTCTTCGCGCAGACGGCGGGCGTGGCCGACGACATCGACGCCGCTGCGCTCTACACGCTCCTGACCCCTTACACGTACGTCGATCACTGGTGGGTCATCTCCGCCGTGCAGGAATTCCAGCGCCAAATCTCCCACAGCGAGTCGCACGAATTCGCCGGCTACTGGTCCGTTGTGAACGACCGCTTCGTCCACTTTGGCAGCGAGCGCTCCAGCTTCTCCAGCGGCTACACGCTCGAATCCAGCTTCCGCACCGCCACCGAGGAGTCCGGTTACAACCGCATCGCGCGCCCTGACGTGACGCTGCTGCGCTCGGCGATCATCGAGTTCGCGTTGCCCGCCGGCGAGTTGAAGCCCCTGGCCCGCGGCGACGGCGCCTTCGACTTCCGCACCGCCATCACCATGGTTCTGCCGGAACAGGTGGGCGTCGAGTACAAGGACGAGCGCGCCCGCGACGCCCTGTTCACAACCCCCGCCTTCAGCGACCTGAGCCTGCGCCTGGCAAGCGCCCCGTTCACCGACGAATTGCTGCTGCGCGGCGACCAGGCCGCCCTTGAACTTGGCGACGCGGCCTCCGAGATCACCTCCGCCGTCGAGGCGCTGCGGGGCGACGCGGAAGCCATCCTCATGGATGTGCTGGCCGCCGCCTCCGATCCCACGGTCCCCGAGCCGCCTGGCGTGCCCGACCTTCCCGGCGTCCCTGAGCCCGCGGCGCCTCCGCTGCCGGAACCGGAAGTACCCGACCCCGAAGTGCCCGAGGCTCCCGGCCTGCCCGAGAGCGTCCCCGCGCAGGACCTGCTGGACGCCATGGAGATCGACCTGAGTTCGTCGCCGGCGTGGCTCGTGGCATCCTACACGGCCAGCCGCACCGACAGTTGGTCCGAGGGCGGCGCCGGCATTGGTGTGCTGGCGCCCAAGGACGCCGACGTCGTCAAGGGCCGCCCGATCATGATGCGCGTCACCGCGCTCGGCCTCGGCGCCCCGTCCGCCTTCGCGATCGACGTGGATGGCGAGGACGTGGTCGCCACGCCGATCCAGACGCCGGCCGTCGGCACGCCTGAAACCGAGGTGCCCGGCGCCCCGGAGGCGCCGCCGGCCCCGGTCGGTCCGGATGACCTGCCGGGCCTGGAAATTCCACTCGCCCTGAGCCTGCCGGCGTACCTCGATGACCTCAGCGTCCTCGCCGGCGACGTGTCGATGGAGGATGCCGGCCGCGCGATCGTTCTCGCCACGCCGCCGTCGCGCTACGCCGCAACCATGATCCTGATGGACCAGAACAGCGAAGAGAGCCCGGTTGCGGCCGAGGACCTCCTGCGGCTGCAACTGCTGGCCTACCTGGCTGGCCCTGGCGCCGAGGGCAAGCAACAGGAGCAGGCCCGCGCCTTGCTGGCCGAAGCGATCCTGCTGCGCCACGCCAGCGCCTCCGACGGCGATGCGTGCATCGGCGAGCCGTCCACGGATGTTCAGGTGCCGGACGCCGGCGAGCCCGGCGTACCGGACGTTCCCGATGCCCCCGCTGCGCCTGGCGCGCCCGGTGAGCCGGAAGTTCCGGGCACGCCGGCGGAGGCCGAATGCCTCGCCGCCGAGGCCGACGAGGTCGCCCAGGCTCTGACAGCCAAGGGCGCCGACAGCCTCGACCTGCTGGGCATCCAGAGCCGCACGCTGCGCCACAACACGCACATCGCCAGCCACAGCGAATACCGCGAGTTCGTCTTCGACCGCACCACCTCCGTGAGCGGCGGCTACTCGACGCGCTTCGCCTACGAGGCCGAGGTCGTCTACGAGTACTGGACCATCTACTACGAGCGCCTGATGTACGGCAACTCGGGCGGCTACCTGTCCACCACCGAGTTCCACGAGAGCTTCTCCCGGGCACTGGAGGGCAACCTCCGCATCGACGAGGTGGACGGTGTCACCAGCATGCTCTTCGCCCAGCGCGCCGCGCACCCGGCGGGCCTGCAAGGCGACCTGCTGACCACGGTGGCGGTTCCGTTCTCGATTGTCACGGCCGACTGGACCACCGTGGTGACCGACGCGTATGCCTACATGCTGCGCACCCGCGACGCTGGTTGGTGGCATTACTACCAGGAACACGTCTACAACGGTCAAGGCTCCAGCCTAGACGTCGGCGACTCATACGACCACTCCTCGGAATCGATCTACGTGGTCGCCCGCGAAACCGTCGACGGCGGCCGCATCGTGGTCCCGCTGCCTGGCGTCGTGGTCTCCCCCGGCGCCAGCATCACCTACCTGGTTCCCGCCAAGTCCTACGCGCTGATGGCCCGCGACGCGCCGTTTGGCGCCGACCTCGCCGGATTTGTCCCGACCCAGTTGGAGCCGGGACGCACCCAGCGCCAAGTTGCCGACGCCCTCGCCATTGCACCCGCAGCCAACACCGTGGCCCTGCTGGTTGACGAGGACCCGTTGGCCGCTGGTCCCACCGCCGAGGTGGCCCGCGTCCACGCGGATGCCTTCGACGCGCTGGCCATGGCCGAGGATGAGGCCCTGATCACGGCGGCCAACCCGGCTCGCCTGCTCGGCCTCCTGCCCGCGGTGCCCGAGGTTGAGGTTCCCGAGGCTCCGGGCGCGCCAGACGTTCCCATGCCCGATGCCGACGCGCTGATTGCCATCGTGACCGACGAGGCCAGTGCCCGCGCCGCCGAGGTGCAGGCCATCGCCGACGATCCCGAAGGTTTCGTGGCGTCCCTGGTGGCCCAGGCGACCGGCGCCGCCGCCGACGCCGAGGCCGCGGCCCGCGACACCACGGTTGACCCCGGATCGGCCGACGTGCCCAAGCGGGTCGAGGACTCGGCGCTCTACGAGGTCTACTTCGAGGCCGAGGCCTTCGTCGCCGGCCGCCCCGCCGCCACCAACGTTGGCCTGGTGTACGTCCCCGACGCCCAGCCGATCGACGACGAGCCGGTGCGCATCGTCCTGACCGGCCAGGGCGTGCAGGGCCGTGGCGCCCTTGGCGGCGAGGACGCCTTCGCCATGCTGTTCTCCACCGATCTCAACGGCGCAGACCTGCTGCCAGACACCGTTGCACCCGGAGCCGTCAACGTCGGCGACACCGCTGACCAAGCGGCGGCCAAGGCGGATGCCGCCGCAGCCGAGGCCACGGCTGCCGCAACCGACGCGGCCGACGCCGTCGATGCCGCCACAGGCTCCACGCCGCTGCCCGCCCACCCGGCCGGCCGCGAACCCCTGGCCACCACGTTGGTGACCAGCCGCCTTGAGGAGGTGGAGGCGTAACATGAAGGCCGCCCGCCACCGCCTCGTGCTACGCACATTCGCGGTCGTCGTCGTTCTGTGCATGATGGGCTCGCCCTTCGCCAGTGTCGCCGGTGCCGATCTGCCCGAGGAGCCGGAACCGGACACCAGCGTCGAAGGCTTCATCGAGAAGTGGATGCCGCTGCTGGACAACCACGAATTCGTGGCCGATTACGTCAACGGCGAGTACGACGTCGATGAGACGTTCTCCCATCTGACGGAGGAGGAGCGGGACGAGTACGCGCTCGCCCTCGTCCACGCGTACGACGATCACAGCCAGACGTTCCACGACTTGTTGCGCGAAAACCTGACCAGCGACGCCGAGTTGGAGGAGCGCATCGCCCAGGCGGCGCTCATCCTGCGTCAGATGATCTTCACGCCCGCGGAGCTGCTGGAAGCCATGACGGCAGGCGGCATGGAAGACCCCGCCGAGCCGGCGCCCGTCGAGGACGAACCCGAATCCAACTATTTCCCCGGACTGAGCCAGGATGAAATCCGCGAGGTTTACCGGGACCAGATCGAGGCCGACGCGGCCTACCCCACCCAGGACGACTTCCTGAGCGAGGTCGATTTGGGCACGGACCCCCAGGTTCTGGAGGCCATCCAGCCCCAGGAGCCCTTGGCGGACAACGAGACCGTCGCCGAGTTCGACAGGGTCGACCCGGAAGAGATCGCCATCGAGGACCTGGAGCCGGTCATCGCGCCCGGCGCCGACGAGCCCGAAACCGTGGCTGTCGAGGTGGCTTCGCTGGAGGGCCTGCTGACCGAGGCCGGCCTCGGCGACATGCCGGTTCCCGAGCCGTTCACGGTGGAGGTCCCGCTGGGCGTCATGCCCGTCGAGGTGCCCTCGGCGCCCGACCCGAGCGAGGTCATTCCGGACCTGCCGCTGCCCGTCACCGCCGACGACGCCCTCGCGCTGGTCGACCAAGTGGTTGACGAGGTCACCGCGCTGGCGCTGCTGGCAGCGACGACCTTGACCTACGACATCTGCTGGCAGCACGTGTCGGCCACCGAGCCCACGTGCGCGCTGCTGCCGGGTCTGCTGGGAAGCCCCAGCCCCATTGACCTGGACGGCGACGGGGTCACCGATGTGATCGTCACCCTGACGGCGGGCGCGGCCCTGGAATCAACGAGCGCCGGCGTCACCTTGGACGTTCGCCGCGCCGATCTGTCCACCGACGCCCTCCAATACCTGATCTACGGCCGCATCGCTGTTCCCGGCGAGGCCAACCTTCACGGCTTGCTCGGCTTCGACGGCCGCACCGAGACACTGTCCACCGCGGCGACGCTGCGCGCGACCGTGTCCGACTTGGCCGGCGATCTCGGCGCCCACCTGAGCCTCGCCACCGATGGCGCCGGCAACGCGATGGGCATGATCGGCGGCCTCGTCAAGAGCCGCGCATCGGCTGACGGGGTGGAGTTCTACGACCCGCTGCTGGCGTCGCTGGAATTCAGCCCCGTGCCGCCGCTCTACGA
>JBFJYU010000024.1:0-18324 GCA_041622435.1 Thermoplasmatota archaeon
CCACATGAAGGGCCCCCGGATGGCTCCGGCGAAGAACAGGGGCATGAAGATGACGAACAGCACGACCACGGCGATGAACATCGTGATCTGGAAGTTGACTGCCGCCTTGCCGCTGGCGTCAATGAAAGGGTGGGAGTCGCGCTTGATGAGCCAGATGATGAGCGGGCCGACGAGGAAGCCAATGGGCCAGAGGAAGCCGGAGAGCGCCGAGAGGTGTGTGGCCATGGCCCATGTGCGGGCATCCTGGGGGATGCCGCTGGTGGCTCCGGCCGAGGGAGCGGGCGTGTGCGACGGAGGCGGGGTGAGCTGGGCGGGCGAGGACGCGGGGGGAGCCTGGTCGGCCGGGCCCCAGGGGGGCGTCGCTGGCGGGGCGGGCGAGGGCTGATCCGGGGACGACTGGGTTGAATCCATGATGGCTCCGCGCGACGGTGGTGCGGCGACGGCTCGCCGCACGCGCCCCAGCGGCGTCGGCGACTAAGCCGTTGCGAAGCCGCGATGCTCCGATCAGCCCGCGGCGAGCGCCTGCGACAGGTCGGCCTTGAGGTCCTCGATGTCTTCGATGCCGACGGAGAGCCGGACAAGGCCATCGGTCACGCCCTGCGCGTGGCGGTCCTCGGCCGTGGTGTACGCGTGACTGGTCTCCAGGGGCAGGCTGATCAGGGACTCCACGCCCCCGAGGCTGGCGGCGGGGGCGAACAGGCCCACGCGACGGCGCAGGGCCCGGGCGGCGTCGAAGCTGCCGAGGTCGAGCGTGAGCATGCCGCCGAAGCCGCCGTTGAGCAGCCGCCGCGCCGTGGCATGGTCGGGGTGGTCGGCGAGTCCGGGGTAGTGGACCGCTTCCACACGGGCGTGGTCAGCGGCGAATTCAGCGAGTGCCTGGGCATTGGCGCACTGCTCGCGAAGGCGCAGGCCAAGCGTCTTGATGCCGCGGCCGACGAGGTAGGCGGCGTGGGGATCCAGGGTGGCGCCCAGGTTGCGGCGTCGCTCCCAGAGTTGCGTCAACAACTCCTCGCCCGTGGCCACGACCCCGGCGGTCACGTCGGCGTGGCCGTTGAGGTACTTGGTGGCCGAGTGGATGCTCATGTCCGCGCCGAGGTGCAGGGGCCGTTGCAGGATCGGCGACGCGAATGTGGCGTCGACGGCGACCACCGCTTCGGCGGCGTGTGCCCGGGCGGCCCAGGCCTCAATGTCGGCCACATCCAGCAGCGGATTCGTGATGGATTCGAGCCACAGGAGGCGCGTGTCGTCGGGGAGTTCGCCGCCGCGGTGATGGAACACCTCCACGCGGATGCCGAGGCGCTCGAGTTCCGTGTGGAAGAGCGCCATGGTGCCGCCATAGCAGCCCTGCTGGACCGCCAGGACGTCCCCCGGCTTCAGGACGGTGAGGCAGGCGGCCTGGATGGCTCCCATGCCGCTGGCAAACAGGTACGCGCCGTCGGCCCCCTCCAGGCTGGCGACCTTCTCCTCGACCGATTGGAGGCTCGGGTTGTCGTAGCGGCTGTAGATGTAGTCACTGGGCGCGCCGTCGGCGAGTTCGGGGAACCGGAACGTCGTCGTTTGGTGGATGGGAACCACCAGCGCGCCGGTGCGGCTGTCGGGCCGCTCGCCAGCGTGGACGCAGCGCGTGTTGGGGCCGGGCACGGGGGCCGAGCCGTGCTGAGGTGCTTAACCTTCAGCGTGCGAGCGCCGCCACGGTTTCGCCGCGCAGCCGAACGGAGTCTTCGTGGAACCAGGTGTCCAGCCAGGACTCCAGGTCGCTGGCCCATTCGGCGTCCATCCGGGCGGCGTGGGGGGCCCTCAGGGAGGCCTTGATGTGGGCGTAGCCGAGGCCGGGGGCGGCGAGTTCGCGGGCGCGGGCGACGGCGGCCGCCAGGAGTTCGTCCGGGCCAATGACGCGTTGGACAAGGCCGAGTTCGGCGGCGCGCTCGGGACCGACCAGTTGCCCCTCGAGGGCCAGGGGCACGAAGCTGCTGGGGGCGACGGCGGCCCGGAGCGCCTCGACGACGACGACGGGGAGCCCGACGCCGAGCTGGACCTCCTTCAGGCCGATGCGCGCGCGGCCCTGGGCCATGATGCGTTCGTCGGCTTGCAGGGCCAGCACGCAGCCGCCAGCGATGGCGTGGCCGTTGATGGCGGCGACCACGGGCAGCGGAAGGGTGAACAGGCGGCGGCAGAGACGGTGCAACCATTGCAGCCCCTCGCGAACGGCGGCGCGATCGGCGCCCTCCAGGCTGGCCAGGTCGAGGCCGGCGCTGAAGAAGTTCTCGTAGCCCGTGATGACCAGGGCCCGGGCGCCGGAGGCTTCGACGTCGTCGAGCAGGGCGTTCAGTTGGGACAGGAATTGCACGTTCAGGGCATTGGCGCGGCCGCCTTCCATGTGGAGCACGGCGACCTCGCCGCTGCCATCGCTGTCCGCGTCGCGTTCGATGCGCATCAGGCGACGGCAGCCGGCGGCGCCTCATGAAGGGCTCGCCAACGGACGGCGTCGGCGCGCAGGTGGGTGCGCAGGTCGGGCTTCCAACCCAGTTCGCCGCGGGCCTTCGACGAGTCGTAGATCAGGTTGGTGGCGAGCCCCTGGAGGACCTCGAAGCTCAGCGGCGGGGTGCGCCCCGTGAGGCGCCCGGCGGCCTCGGCGGCGGCGACGACGGGCCACAGGAGAGCCATGGGGACACGGCGCGGCGGCGCGGGCTGCCCGGTCGCCTCCTCGAAGACGCGCACCAGTTCTGCCTGGGTGAAGCTGGTTTCGTTCAGGATGTAGGTTCCCTCGCCGCGCTCCAGCGCCCGCAGGCAGCCGTCGGCGACATCCTGCACGTGGACGAAGCCGGTGGGCTTGTCGCCGGTGACGACGACGGGCATCTTGCCTTCCAGGAAGCGAGTCAGGAGCAGGCCGCTGCCGGAATCGGAGAGGCCCAGGATCACGCTGGGCAGGACGGCGACGCAGTCGAGGCCGTGGTCGCCGTGCATGACCAGTTGGTGCGCGTCGTACTTGCTGCGCTCGTAGGTGCTCTGGAACTTGGTGCGCAGCTCGTCAGCAGAGGGTTCGGCGAGCCTGCCGCGGCGGGTGTTGCGACCGAGCGCCGCGACGCTGCTGACGTGCAGGAGCCGGTCCACGTTGCCGGCGACAGCGGCGTTGATGACATTCTGGGTGCCGCCGACGTTGGTGCGCATGAGCAGTTCGCGCTTGCGGGGGCTCAGCCCGAACCCGACCCAGGCGGCGGTATGAACGACGAGATCGGCGTCGCTGAAGTCCAGGCTGGCGCGGTCGGTGACATCACCTTTGGCGACGGTGGCCTCGGCGGGGAAGCCCTCTGGCGCCTGGGCGCGGCGGCTGAGACTGGTGACGGTTGCGCCGCGTTCCAGGAGTTGCCGCGTGATCGTCTGACCCACCAGGCCGGTTCCGCCGGTGACGACGACGCGCTTTCCCTTCAGCTTCATGGACCGCGATTGTCGTTCGGGCCTTCAAGGCGCCGACGTGGGGTTGGCGGGGGCGCGGGCGACGGGCCCCGCAACGCCAGCGCTGCGCAAAGCTATGTGCAAAAAGCAGCGTTTGAACGCGCATATGTTTGCGCATAATGCCGCGAGGGGCGCCCGCCGCCGGCAGGAAAGGCGGGACCTCGAATGGCAGGAGCGCCCATTACCCCAACAAATGAAGCCGCACGAACGGGTCGGTGAATTCGTTGTCGTCGTCGAGGATGCCGTGGCGCCGCAGGGCATCGAGGGCCCGGTGCACGTTTTGGGCGTTGACGAGTGCGTATTGTTGCAGGAAAGCGTTCGTGATTCGCTTGGTGCCGGGTTCGAGCGCGAAGGCCTTGAGCACGCGGCGCTGGTTGCCTGGCTTGACCTCGTCGAGGATTTGGCGCAGGAGGTGGCTTTGCTGGGCGATGACGCGGTTGGCCACCGCGCGGACCAGCTCTGGGCTGACGTCCGTGTCCTCGTTGTAGAGATGGTGCAGGAGTTCCTGGGTGCGTTTGGGGTTGCTGCGGCACAGGGCCTGCAGTTCGTCAAGGGCAACGTCGGGGAAGGCGCGGCCGCGCTCGGTGAAGTGTTTCTTGATGGCGTCGGCGAAGGCGTGGGCGTCGAAGCCCTTGACTTCGATGGGGTCCAGTTGTTGCCAGAACGGGGCTTCTTTGGTGGCGATGAGGCCCAGGAAGCTGTGTTTCTTGCTGCCGCTGAAGATGTAGGAGACGTTTTTTTGTTGCTGGATGGCCGTGCGAAGCGCCCGCAAGAGGTGGTCCGTTTCGCCTTGGTCCATGAGGACCTGGAATTCGTCGATGGCGACGACAAGGTGTGTCTTCTTGCGGATGGCTAGGGCTTCGAGGGCGTCGAGGGCGACGGCGAGTGCTGGGGGTCCGCCGGGCTGGGGGGAAAGGCTGATGCTGGGGCCGGCTGCACCCAGCGTGATCTGTGGACGCAGGTGGCTGACGGCATCGCGCAGGGTGGTCCAGGCGCGCTGGGTGCGCCCGAGCAGGGTTTGCCCGGCGGCAGCGAGCAGGATTTCTGCGGCCTCGGCATCGCTGGCACAGCGGAAGATATCAACATACAGGCCCGTTTGGCCATCGGGGAGGCGGCGCAAGGTTTCCTGGATGAGGCTGCTCTTGCCGAGGCGGCGCTCGCCGTAGAGCAAGACGTTGACTCGGTTGGCGCAGCGGCGGGTGAGGTCATCCAACTCAGCGTGTCGGTTGGTGAAGCTGCTGCTGGTGACGGGCTCCTGGTACAGGAACGGATTAGTTGTCAACAGTTCTGTTATCACAGATTTGTTGTTAACGATTCTGCTCGTGGCCTACGCCCTGCGGCCCCTCTGCGCAACTCCCCCTACAAGAGTGGTTTCACTCACCCCTTGGCGTGTTCCATACCGCTCATCTACCTCACCTCTCGTCCATGCCCGTGATGAGCCTGGTCGAGGAGGAGCTGGGCGGGCCAACCGTCTTCAAGGATCTGGCCAAGCTCGACTTCGACTACGTACCCGAAGAACTGCCCCACCGGGACGACGCGCTACGCTTCCTCGTGCGCACCTACCGCGGACTCGGCCGCGGCGCCACCCATGAAAACGTCCTCATCTGGGGCCCCGTCGGCTGCGGCAAGACGGCGCTGGCCAAGCGCTTCGGCACCAGCCTCAGCGGCGCCTTGAGCCAACAGGGCCGCCGCCTTGAGGTCGTCCACGTCAACTGCCGCCGCCGCAAAACCGCCGGCCTCGCGATGCTGGGCATCCTCAACAAATTCGACACCCACTACCCGGACCGCGGCTTCAGCGTCGGCGAAATGGCCCGCGACCTCCGGCAACTGCTGGAGCGCCGCGACTGCCACCTGCTCGTCGTCCTCGACGAAGTGGACGCCCTGATTCGCGCCGACGGCGGCAACCTAGTCTACGACCTCACCCGCTTCAACGACGAGGTCGGCGCCTCCTGGCACGGCATCAGCCTCGTCATGGTCAGCCAGCAAAACGTCCTCGACAGCCTCGACGACGCGGCGCTCTCCACGTTCAAGCGCGGCAACGTGCTGAAACTGGACCCCTACGCGCGCGACCAGATGGAATCCATCGTGGACCAGCGCGTCCAACTGGCTTTCCAGCCCGGCACCGTCGACCCGGAGTCCACGAGCCTCATCGCCGACATCGCGGGCGAAGCCCCCGGCGGCTCCGGCGGCGGACCCGGCGACGCCCGCCTAGGCATCGAACTCCTGTGGAAGAGCGGCCTGCTCGCCGACGACGAACGCGCCGATCTCGTGGCCCCCGAACACGTTCGGGCCGCCAAGGCGGAGACCTACAGCGTCGTCACGGAGACCAAGCTGCGCAACCTAGCGCGCCACCCCTTGCTTGTCCTGCTCGCCGTGGGTCGCCGCCTCGGCCGCGACGGCGGCGCCTACACGACCACCGGGGCCACCGAGGACACGTACCACCTGCTGTGCGAGGAGTACAACGAACAACCCCGCGGCCACACGCAGTTCTGGAAATACCTCAAACAATTGCAGGACGCCGGTTTCCTGTTTAGCAAACTCTCGGGCAAGGGACACGCCGGAACAACACAGTTGCTGTCAATCCCGGACGTCCCCATCAAGGTCCTTGAGGCCAAAGTCGCGGAAATCCTCGCGGACGGGTCGTAAGCCGGGGCCTGGGGCTGGTTGGTTCGAGCCCGAACGCGCCGGTGACACCCGGTCCACCGGCGGGCCCTGGGGGGCCAGTCACAACCTTCTTCCCCCATGAAACAGCATCTCTTGAACAGCATGCAGGATGTCGCCGAAGAGCGGCGTTCGGAGCGCCAAGCGCTCGTCGCCGAACTGGAAATGGCCAATTACCTCACCGACCCCATGGTCGAGGAGGCCATGCTGGCCGTTCCCCGCCACCGCTTCGTACCACCGGAGGTACGAGCCATGGCCTACGAGGACCGTCCTCTGCCGCTCGCTTTCAACCAGACGATCAGCGCGCCCCACATGGTCGCGATGATGACGTGCGCCCTCGATCTCAAACCCGGTGACAAGGTCCTGGAAATCGGCACGGGGGCCGGTTACCACGCGGCCATCGCCAAGACCATCGTCGGCGACAAGGGCCGGGTCGTATCCATCGAGTACCTGCCGGAACTCGCCGAGCTCGCCAAGGAGAACCTGAAGCTGCTTGGCATCGACGTACGCGTCATCGTAGGGGACGGCGTCGAGGGCTGCGAGGAGGAAGCCCCCTTTGATGCCATCTACGTCACTTGCGCGATCCCCGAAATCCCGGATCGGCTGCTGGGCCAGGTACGTGACGGCGGCCATTTCGTGGCGCCTGTGGGCGTCACGCGGTGCAGCCTGCTCGCCGGGCCAGTCCATAAGGGCGAGTTCAAGTTCTCTGACCTGGGCCCGTGCCTGTTCGTCAACGTCCAGGGTAGCCTCGCGCCATCTGAGCTACCCGGTGCCGACGAACACTAGGACCCAGGCGGACTAGGTTCCTCTGGGCGCTGGGGTCCGCTGCCGGGCGCCGGCCGTTCGTCCCCCTCGTGGACGCTGGGCCTGTCGGGCGGCGCCACTTCGTCCGGTGCATGGTTGGCGTCTGCCTCGACCGGGTGCATGGCGGCGCGCCACTGCTCCACCAGGGCCTCGTTTTCGTCGCTGGCACCCAATACCACCACGGGTGATGCGCACGAGTCGCGAATCTGCTGGATTTCGTTGCGCATCCACCCCAGGCTGACTCGCGATGTGTGCGTCGCCCCCAGCACGACCAGTTTCGCGCCGGCCTCGCGGGCGATGCGGTTGAGCGTCGGAGCAAAATCGCCCACTTCCAATGTGCCACTGGCGGGCACCCCCTGCCGCTGCGCCTTGGCCATGTAGAGGTTCACGGCGGCTTCGCCGTCGCCGGGATGGAAGGCCTGCTGCGGGGGCCGGACATGCAGGACCAGCATGCGCGCGTCAAGCTTGGCGACAAAGTTGACCACGGTGTCCGAGAGCGCCTGCGCCGCCTGCCGGCCCCGCGTGCAAACGACGACCACCGGCTTGCGCGCCGCCTCGCCCTTGAGGTGGTCGGGCGTCGGGGCCGGGTGCTCCAGGTCGGCCAGGTAGCTGATCGTGCGCTGCGGGAACGGGAACGCCACGCCGCCCTCGTCGAAGGCATCCTTGATGTCGCGCAGGATGCGGTCCACGACCGCCGGCTTGCGCGTGGCCCGGTCGATCCAGCAGCGCAGCTCCAGGTTGACGGAGTTGTCGGCAAAACCGCGCATGCGGACCACCGGCTCCGGGTAGGCGAGCACGGCCGGGTGGCCGCGGGCCGCCTTGAGCGCCAGCGCCTCGGCCAACGGTACGCTCGACTCGTAACTGATGCCAAAGGGCACCTCCAGGCGCATGTGGGTGTTGCCGTGGTGGGTATGGTTCCACACCTCCTGGGTGTCCAGGATGGCGTTGGGGATCACCACGTGGGATCCCGACGTGGTCAAAATGCGAGTCGAGCGCAGCCCGATCGACACCACGTCGCCCCAGGTCTGGCCCACCTCGATGCGGTCCCCGACGTCAAACGGCTTGTCCATTGTCAGCCCGATGCCCGCCGCCAGGTTGGCCACGGTATTCTGGAGGCCGAAGCCCAGCGCCAACGACAAGATGCCCAGCGTCGCAAACAGGTTGAGCGGGTTGACGTTGTACACCACGGACAAGGCGAGGCTGGCGCCCACGGTGGTGGCGCCCACCACGAGGAACTTCCCGAACAGCAGCCGGCCGCTGGTTGGTTCGGCGCGGTAGGTCTGGTCGTACGCCCAACGGATCAGGCGGCCCGCCAGCCAGCCGCCGACGACGAACAGCACCAGCCACAACAGGTTCAACCCGATGCGTTCGATGTCTTCGACCAAGCCGGCGTTGATCCAGTCGGGCAGCCAGCCAGCGCCCGCGCCGTCTTGCGCGCCCGCACCCTGCGCCGCTTCCGACGTCCCGTTATGGCCCGGTGTCGCTTCCGCCGTGTGGTTGGCCAACGCATCCAAATGCGCGGGCGGGGGAAAAAGCAGTTGTGAACGGGTTTGCCGCAGCGCCCAGGCCTGATGACGCGTTCGAAACTCGTTCATCCACCGCAGCCAGCTCCCGGATATCCTGTAGCGCGCCTTGTCTCAGTTCGCGGTGGTCGGGCACCACTGTGCCGACGGCTCCATCGGGCCCGGCGCGGCGCAGCACGATGTGACACCCCCGCTGCGCACGACGCGAAACCCGAACTCCCGACACATGTCTTGACGCAGTCCCGCCTGGGCTTCCCACGGGCGTCAGGCTGCGCGCGCCACCACCAATGCGTTCCAGCCCGACCCCCGCCCTTCGCATCCGGCCGGCCCGCCGCCGCCTCCCACGTCCCTCCGCAGCCTTCACAAGTCGCACCCGGCTTCGCGGCCCCGATGGCGGAGCCCGTCCTTCTCAACCTGTCCAACAGCCACCTGTTCTGGAAGGGCAAGGACCCGCAGGAAATCGAGCAGTTTCACCGCCCGAGCCTGCTGGCGTTTCCACGGGACCCCAAGGAGAAGATCGCAGCGGCGCGGGCGCGTCTCGCCGAGGCCGTCGCGGCGGCCGGCGACGACGTCGAGCAATCGCATCTGGCCAAGGTTCACGCCGTCGGGGAGCCGACCGGGTACAAGTCATTCTGGAACCACGGCGAGTCGCGCAAGGTGATCCCTGTCGTGGGCAAGCGCAGCTACTGGGTGCCCGAGATCAGCGACGAGCTGTTCTTCGAGCACGGCTTCTACACCGCCGAGCACGACATTCCGTACATGGAGCGGGCGCTGGCGGATTTGTCGGCGGAGAAGGACTGGTGGCTGCTGGACACGCGCGGCAAGCCGGCGGAGCTGAGCGTGCTGACGTACGACATCGAGACGACGCAGTTTGGCACCGGCGCCAAGGAGATCCCCATCGACATGGTCGGGTACGCCGACTTCAACGTCAAGTACGAGGCCAGCCGCGACCTCGACACGGAAAGCTTCGACTTCCGTTTCCGCGACCTGCCCACAGACTGGGCAGACAGGGAGGTTGTCCAGGTGGTGGCGCGCAACCGAGACGAGGAGATCGATCTGCTGCGCGACTTCACGCAGCACGCGGTCCAGCACGATGTCATCGCCGGCCACAACGTCTTGGGCTTCGACAACAAGCAAATCCACGACCGGATCAAGACCTTCCTACAGCAGGACCAGCGCAACCAGGACCTCGGCCCCGGCACCCGCGACTGGTTCCGTGAATTCACCAATGTCTACAGCCGTCACGACCGCTCCTTCCACTTTGGCACCAGCCAGGACATCGCGGTCTGGCACCCAATCACGCTGGACACGTTCCACGCCGCGCGCAAGTTCTACTTCTTCCACGACGACTTCAGCCTGAAGGGGCTGGCGCCGTGGCTGGGCATCGACGTGCCGGATCGGGTCTACCTGGAGCCGGCGGAGCAGAAGCTCGACAAGGCAACGTTGCGGTACAACAAGCACGATGTCCAGGAGCAAATGGGAATCACCCAGATCCTCCTGGCCCAGGCGTTGCCCCTGTGCTTCACCGTCAACCTGCCCATGAGCAGCTTGCTGACGGGCGGCAACACGAAGATGTGGGACCACATGGCCTTCATCCGGGCGCGCCGCGAGCAACGGATCATGCCGGCCACGTGCCGCGCCCAGGCCGTCGCACGCGGCGTGCAACGGCTTCTGCCCAGGCAGCCGTTTCCCAGCCGCGTCGAGGTGGCCGACGCGGCGCTGGGCATCCCGCGCGCGGAGGCGACGACAAGCCGTTACAAGGAATTCGTGCGCGTGGTGAAGCAGGGCCCCGAGATGCCGTTCTGGGTCGAGCACCCTGGCGTCATCGTGAAGCCCGGCGAGGGGCCGTCCCAGCACGGCTACGCCATCCCCGGTGGCATGACGCTGAAGCCCGACTCCGACCTGAAGAGCCACTTCGTCCCGTGGTTCCACGTGGTCGCCGCCGACGTGGGCGCGATGTACCCGACGATCCTCAAGGCACAGAACCTCACCGCCGACACCGTGCGGCCCGCCTTCGCCGACGAGAAGCCGGATGACTGGCTGTGGCTGTTCGAACTGGACGACGGCTTCGTCAAGTCGAAGCGGTACCACGTGCGCAAGCCCGACCCGGAGCGCGAGCGGTACGCCAAGGGTCGCGGCTGGATGATCGGGGTCAAGCACAGCAAGGACGACGGCATGGTGAACAAGGCCATGACGGGCGTCCTGGATACCATCCAGAAGGTCAAGGACGCGCGCGCCGAGGCCAAAGAGAAGGACGCGCCGGCCGACGAGGTCCGCGTTCTCGACATGACCTACGCCAGCCTCAAGGCGGCCCGCAACGCCGGCACCCACGGCATCCTGGTCGCCGTCAATGTGTCGTGCCGGCAATTCAACGTCTGGGGCGGCGCCAACATCACGACCATCGGCCAACGCATCCTGCACGAGAGCCTGGAGGACTTCGAGGCCCAGGGTATCCGGGTGGTGTACGGCGACACGGACGGCATCTACCTGGCTTGCAGCAAATCCGCGGGCAACCTGCCCCACCTCGCGGCGGCGCTCGACGCCGATGTGGAGCCGGAGGCCGACAAGTGGATCACGCTCCCCGACGCGGCCCTGAAAGCGGTCGCCGAAGCCAACACAAAGTTCCGCAAGCAACTCGACTACCCCGGCTTCGAGCTGGAAGCCGAATTGCACGACTGCATGGTTTTCGTGGTGCACAAAAATTACCTCATTTTCGACGAACGATCGGGTGAGGTCCGCATGGAGACCAAGGGCAACAATTTCAAGGGCAGCGACAAGGCGCCGCTGGCCCAGCGGGTGCTCGGGGACATCATGCGCCTGGCCCTCAAGGAAGTCGCGTCGTGGGACAACGAGGAGGACGCCCGCGAGGCCATGAAGACCGCCATCAAGCGCGCAACGCGGGATGTCATGGCGGATCTGAAGGTCACCGAGGCCGACTGGGATCAACTGGTCCTTCGCCAGATCGTCCAGCCGATCAAGAATTACAAGCCCAACCCAGACGGGTCCATGCGCAGCCAGGCCGTGCGGACCGCCGCCTACGAGCACCTGATCGGCGAGCGGATCACGGCCCAGCGCAAGGTCAAGTGGGTGGTTTGCAAGGAGCCCCTCCCGCTCTACAAGAACGTGACCGAGCAGGCGGACATGCGCGAACATTTGGCGCGCGAAGGCCACCAACTCGTCATGAAGAAGCCCTCCAAGAGCGGCATCAAGCCCATTGAATACATGTGGCCGGTCGAGTCGGTGAAGGCCCACCAGGTCGACTGGGCCTGGTACAAGCAAATGGTCGAGGAATACGTGAAAGGGGCGTTTGGATTCAAAACAATGGAAATGGCCGTGCAGCGAGATTTGAGTTCCTGGTTTTGACGCCGATCCTCCAGGAGCCACGATCCACGCGGGCCGTGCCGCCCTGAGGCGCCGCCTAGGACGTCCCCCTGGGGCGTGACGCGGGCCCCCACATTCAATTTCATGCGCGCCGGATGCTGACCGGCTCGAAGCGGAAGGTCCCTCAACGCGACCGGGCATGGCCCCGAGGGGCGCAAGCCCCGGCGTGACCACCATGGCTGTCGAAACCGCACCACTCAATCCGCGCGTACCCTTCGTTTTCCTCATCGGACTGGCGGCCGTCTACGTCGTCCTCGGCTACATCGGATCAATGGCGTGGACGAACGCGTTCCTGCTCGCCAATGTGTTTGCCGCGGCGGCGATTGTTTATGCCGGAATGGTGCGCTTCCTGGAAGAGCACGTGGTGGCTCCGGGCGCGGCCGCCGCCGTGCCGGTGGTGCCGGCGGGCGTGCCCGAGGACCCGGTCGTTGACGAGGTTCCAGTGGACGTCGTGGATGCGGCCGGCACGCCCGATCTTGTCGTGATGACAAGCAAGGACGACCGCAAGGAGTAGACGCTTGGCCGGTGGCCTCCGGCGGATTGGCCCCGCCGCCGCGACTCCTGTGAAACCTGCGGCCCGTGCGCTGCACAAAGGGTAAACCGTCCAGGCTCACTGGACATGCTCGCCTGTAAACCATGACCGCATCGCCCGCAACCACGACGCTGCTGACCACTGGCTGGAGGGAGTGGGTCCGCCTCCCCGACCTGGACATCGGCCCCATCAAGGCCAAGATCGACACCGGCGCCAAGACCAGCGCCTTGCACGCCTACGACATCGTCGTCGACCGCGAGGCCGCCACCGTCGGGTTCAAGGTCCACACGATCCAGCGACGAACGGACTTCTTCGTGGAGGCCGAGTCGGCGCTCGTTGGCGAGCGGGTGGTGCGGGACTCTGGCGCCAACGCGACGCTGCGTCCCGTCATCGCCACGGAACTCAGCCTGCTGGGTCGCAGCGAGCGCATCGAACTGACGCTGACGGACCGCATCGAGATGGGGTTCCGCATGCTCGTTGGCCGCGAGGCGTTGTCCGGCCGCTACCTCGTGGATCCGGCGGCGAGTTGCCTCGGAGGCGTCCCCGAGGCCGTGCGCAACTGGTCCCCCGACCCCCCATTCCCGGAGTTCTAACCCATGAACATCGCGATTCTGTCCCGCAATGCGAACTTGTATTCGACCAAGCGCCTCGTGGAGGCGGCGAAGGCCGCCGGGCATGAGGTGGTCGTGATTGACTACCTGCGCTGCTACATGGACATCACGTCCAGCAAGCCCCGTGTCATGTACCAGGGCGATCCGCTGCCGCCGTTTGACGCGGTGATCCCGCGCATCGGAGCGAGCCACACGTTCTACGGCACCGCGGTCGTCCGGCAATTCGAGATGATGGGCGTCTTCTGCGCCAACGAATCGCAAGCCATCAGCCGGTCCCGCGACAAGCTGCGCTCATTGCAGATTCTGGCCCGCGCCGGCATCGGCCTGCCCGTCACGGGCTTTGCCAGCAGCACGGCGGACATCGAGGGTGTCATCCAGCTCGTTGGCGGCGCGCCGCTCGTGGTCAAGCTGATCGAGGGCACCCAGGGCGTGGGCGTCGTGCTCACGGAGACGAAGAAGGCGGCGGAGGCCGTCATTGAGGCGTTCCGGGGCTTGTCGGCCGACATCCTCGTGCAGCAGTTCATTAAGGAGGCCGGCGGGCGGGACGTGCGGTGCTTCGTGATTGGCAACCGCGTCATCGCCGCCATGGAGCGCCAGGGCGCCCCCGGCGAATTTCGCAGCAACCTGCACCGCGGCGGAACGGCTTCCGTGGCCAAGCTGACGAAGGAGGAACGCGAGACGGCGGTCAAGTCGGCCAAGGTACTCGGGCTGAACGTCGCGGGCGTGGACATCCTGCGCAGCGACACCGGGCCACTGGTGATGGAGGTCAACTCGTCGCCCGGATTGGAGGGCATCGAGGCCTCCACGTCCATCGATGTGGCCGGCAAGATCATCGAGTTCCTGGAGCGCAACGCCAAGCCCGGCAAAGTGCGCGATCGCATCGGCGCCTGATCGCCCGCGGCGGCGCCTGCCCGGACCGGGATGGCCAACTGGGTTTCGTTACGGGGGCCCACTGCCGCTGGTTTATCTCCCGTTGCCGGTGTCGTTCGGCGCGGCCCCGCCGCAGGATGAAAACCCATGTCTGAACCGTTCTCGCTGATCCTGGACACGACCGTCAAGGCCGGCCAACTCCCCGCCCTGCGCCCGACCATCAGCACGTTGGTCAACGACGTGCAGAACAACGAACCCGGTACCCTCGATTACCGGTCGTTCGTGGATGAAGCCTCCAATCGACTGTGCTTCTTCGACACCTATGCGTCCAGCGAGGCCTTCCTGGCGCACCTAACCCGGCCGCCGGTCAAGGCGGCGCTGGACCAGATCATGGCGAACGTTGACATCAACGCGTTCACCGTGATGGGCAACGTGACGCCCCAGGTGCGTGAGGCGCTACAGCCGCTTGGCGCGACGTTCCTGCGGCCCAACGGCGGCTTCAACCGCATCTCGATTCCCACGGTCACGATCTGATCGTTGGTCCCACGTCCGGCGCCCCGGCCGCGGGCGCCGGACACCCTGGCCCGAGCCGGCGCCGGCAACCGGCTGCCACCGGGGCCGACGAGGCCGGGCAGCCTCACTCCTTTTGACCCCTGGGCCCCTTCGCCTTGCATGCGCCTGTACGGTCATGGTTCATCGGGTAACGTGTACAAGGCGAAGCTGTTGATGTCGATGCTTGAAGTCGATTTTCAACACATTCCGACGGATTTCTTTGAAGGCACTCGGACGCCAGAGTTCAGGGCCATGAACCCGAACGGCAAGGTTCCGGTGCTTGTGGACCGCGACTTCACCCTGTGGGAGTCCGGCGCAATCCTGGCCTACCTGGCAACGGACACGCCATGGTTTCCTGAGGAGCGCCGGGCGCGGGCGCGGGTGCTGCAATGGATGTTTTTCGAGCAGTACAGCCACGAGCCGTACATCGCCACGGCCCGCGCGGCGATGCATTTTCGACCCGACACGCCGGAGCGGGCGGCGTTCCTGGCGCGCAAGCGGGAGGCCGGCGAACACGCCTTGGCCGTCATGGAGGGTTATCTGGCGGGCCGGGAGTGGTTCGTCGCCGACGACCCGACGATTGCCGACATCGCGTTGTACGCCTACACGCACGTGGCGCACGAGGGCGGCTTCCCCCTCGACGGTTACCCCGCCATCCGGGCTTGGTGCCGCCGCATCGAGGCACTGCCGGGTTACGTGGCCATCGATGGTTTCGAGGATCTGGTGGCCAACTAGCCTGCCGGCGGCCTGCGGGGTTGCGCGGCGCATTCAGGCAGGGCCAAGTGGCGCGGTGGGGGTCGCGGTACGATGCTGGGCCGTCGTGATTGGTTTGCCTTGGCCGGGTTCGTCGCCGCCGTTGGTGCCGCGCTGCTGGTCGGTTCGCTCAGTGCGATGGACGCGGCGCTTCGCTACGCCGAGTTCGACAAGCCTGGCTGGGCGCCGCCGCCGTGGGTGTTTGGACCGGTCTGGACGGTGCTGTACGCCGCCATCGCCTGGTCTGGCTGGCGCGTCTGGCGGGTCACGGGCTCCGCGTGGTCGGTGCCGCTGCGGGTGTACTGGGCCCAACTGTTTCTCAACGCCTTCTGGACGCCGCTCTTCTTTGCGGCCGACCTGCAAGGCGTCGCACTCGCCTGGATTCTGGCTCTGGATGCCGCCGTTGCGGCCTGCATCGTCCTGTTTCGCCGCGTGGACGCCGTTGCCGCGTGGATGCTGGCGCCGTATCTGGCCTGGACGCTGTTTGCCACGGCCCTGAACGCGGCCATCTGGTGGCTCAACCGGTGAGTGCCTCGGCGACCGGTGACGGACAGCGGGCCGGGACCTTCGGTTTTTCATTTGTTCTTGCCAGACGCTGCAGGTCTGCAACCTTGCCATTGGGTTGCCGTGCTTGTGCAATCACGTGCAGGGTGCTGGGGTAATGTGGGCTTCGTGGGTGAAGAGGCCCTGCAGCGCCGAACGCGTCTCGCCGGCGCGCCCACCAGGGATATCGGGCTCTCCGCCGGCCTGGAACGCGTGAAGATCTGCACCGTTGAAGAGGCCCTGTCGGCGTGCGGTGACCCAAGGCGCTGTGGCCGCCCAACACACGAACGCCGAGCACCCTGCAACCATTGGTTTGCAACCCCCAACTCGAATATGTATATATTTCCTGATCGCCGCGCATGAGTGTGTCTCCCCGCGGGTTGGCTTGTTTCATGACCGCACTGCTGTTGGCCGTCGGGGCGGCCTCCGCCGCGCCCGGAAACGGCGGCGGCCCCGGCGGTGGTGGAGGAACCACGTACCCGACAAGCATCGCGGGTCTTGGCGACTCGATCACGCAGGCCATGGACAGCGACAGCTTCGGTGACAAACCCTGGCACTCCTGGAGCTACGGCGACGAGAAGCGCGACGGCATCGACTCCCACGCCGAGCGCCTGGACTCGCTGAACAAGCGCGACCCCATGACGCGCCACGAAAACGCGGTATCGGGCGCCAAGATGTCCGACCTCGCGGGGCAGGCCCAGTCGGCCGCCAACCAGGGCGCCGAATACATCACGATCCTGATGGGCGCCAACGATGTATGTACCAGCAGCCCGAGCACGATGACCTCCACGGCGCCCTTCGAGACCCAGTTCCGCGACGCCGTCGACATCCTCACCGCCCAAGCGCCGGACGCCAAGGTGTTCGTCGTGAGCATCCCCGACGTGTACCAGCTCTGGGACATCTACCACACCAGCGGCAGCGCCCGCTTCTACTGGGGCTTCTTCAACATCTGCCAGAGCCTCCTTGACGGAGGCCGCAGCGAGGCGGAGCGCCAGCAGGTGCGCACCCGCAACTCGGACTTCAACGACATCCTCGCCAGCGTCGTGGCCGAAACCTCGGGCGCCGGCTTCGACTGGCACTGGGACAATTACGCGGCATGGAACTTCCAGTTCACCCGCGACCACGTGAGCACGGTGGACTACTTCCATCCCAGCAACTTCGGCCAAGGCGCCCTCGCCGACACCACGTGGGCCGCCGGGCCCTACGCCTAACGGGATGTGCACCGGTGGGCGTCGCCAATCAGGCCGGCGGCGCCCGCGCATCACGACCCAACAAACCGACGCCGGCGAGGGCGTTGGCAACCGCGCCGCCGCCCAGGCCCCTTCGCGCGGGCGCCTTTGGCAACTCGATGATCCACCATCCATCCTCGCGGGTCACGACCGCCTTCTCAAACGACGAGCCCTCCAGCAGCGGCAGCAGCCGGCCGTACAGGTTCTTGGGCGTGTAGCCGTGGGTGCGGAAGATGAGCCGAACCCACGTCGTCAGCCCGGGAAACGGGCGGCGGCCGGTCCACGCCGCCAGTTCGTCGCGCGTCATGTCGCCGGCGCCCTCGATGATCCAGAATGAACCGCCCGGCTTCAGGACCCGATGGATCTCGGCCAGGCTGGCCTCCGGCTTGGACCAGTGGTGAAAGGTTTCGGTCGCGACCACCCAGTCGCGGCTGGCGGCCGGCAGCCCCAATTCATGCGCCCCGGCCACGGCGAAATCCAGGTTGGGCGCCTGGTGGCGGCGGGCGAGCCGGATCTGCACGGGGTCGAGGTCGACGCCCAGGACATCGGCATGCGGGCGCTGCTTGGCGATGGCCGCCGCCAGGTGGCCGGGCCCGCAGCCGACATCCAGGATGGCCCGAGCCTGCGGGTTGCGCGCCGCGATGCGGTCGTAGAAGCGCTGCAACCGGCGCGCCACGAGCAGGTCGAAGAAGTGGTGGCCGCCCAGAGGTAGCGTTTCGCGCACAGGTGACGATCGACGTGGAGGACTTGGGTTCTCGCAACCATGCCGGGCGCCCAGGCCACCGGCGCCGGCGGCGCCGCAACCACGTTGCAATAAAACCGAAATACAGCAAATCATTTTACAGGGATCCGGTGAGGCCTCCTGATGCGCTGGCTTGTTTTTGCGATCGCCTTGATGATCCCGGGTTGCCTTGACGACGATACCGTACCCGTCGACTCAGCCCTGGACGAGCCCGTGGATGTCGCCTACGCCGAGCTCAGCGCCCAGACCGGATGGATGACGGTGGCGGGCCCCTGGAACTCGTGGCTCGAAACAGAGGTTCCCCCGGGCAGCCGCGAAGTTCACATCGAACTGGACTTCGACCCCTACTCCGGCTTGTACGACATCATCGCCTACGGCCCCGACGGCGAAGAGTCGCGTTGCGGCGACCCCTGCGTCACCGGCCTGCACGGCGGCAGCCTGAAGCTCATCCTCGACGCGGGTCAGCCGGGGGCGTGGCGGTTCGAGTTCATGGGCAACGGCGCCGGCCTGGTGCAGGGTTCCTACTGGTTCGACGCGCCGATCAGTTAGGCGGCGCCCGCGTTGCGACGCTTGGCCCGGTCGCCTCGCCCAGCAGCGGGGCTCCCGGCAGCCCCGACACGTGCACGAGCCGGGGGACCTTCCAGAGCAGGCGGGCGAACCACGGCGGCCG
>JBFJYU010000025.1:0-18244 GCA_041622435.1 Thermoplasmatota archaeon
GCCTTCTTCTGCACGCTGGCGGTAACCGTCGTGCTTCCCTTCCTGAACACGCCGTCGGCGGCCGACCCAATCGTGGTCGGTGTGCCGTCGACGTCGGTGGCCGACAACGGTTGGTTCAGCGTCACCGTGACCTTTTCAGGTTCTGTGCCGCCGGGCTCGTGGGCCACGCTGGCGATGCTCGACACAATGCTCAGCGAGGACGGCGACAAGGCCAGGTCCGCGGCGACGATCGCGCCGCCGGCGCCGTTGTCAACAGGCTCGCTGAAAGTGAGCACCACCGTCTTGGACCCAATGTCGCCTAGCGCCGAGCGCAGGAAAGGCTGGTCGGGCAGGAGGGCGCGCTTGGTCCCGACAGCCGTGTTGCCGGCAAGGTCCTTCACCTTGGTCGGCAGCGCAGCGATGCTGTCCTCGTTGAAGTCGCTCTCGGCGATGGCGCTGGCAAGCGTGAACGTCACCGCCTTCTGATCGGCGATGTGGGCGACCGCGGAGATGCCAGTCGCACCGCCGCTGGCCGCGTTGTCGTAGCTGAAGTCCTCCTTGACCAGGGCCGCGCCGGCGCCGTTGTTGACGGCTTCACTGAAGGTTCCGGTGACCGTTGTGTCGCCGCCCTTAACGATGCCGAGCGAGAGGACCGGCTTGGCGCCGTCCGTCTCCGTCAGGTCGTTGGAGCCGACGGAGAGCAAACCGTTGCCGGCGCCATCGGTCAGGGTTCCCGCCGCGTACGTGAGCTGGGGCTTGTCGCCGGAATCCGCCTGGGTGCCCTCGTTGAAGAGCACCGTAAACTGCGCGTCGTTGGCAGTTCCTGAGGCGATGGCCGTCACGGTCCGCGCGGCGACGCTCCATTCGCTGAACTTCAGCGTTTCATCCTTGATCGACTCGCTGAGCGTGACCTTGTAACCGTCAATCTTGCCGTCGGCGTCGCTGTCCTGGGTCAGAGCCGACACCATCACCGGGCGCACGGCGTCCAAGGCAACGCGAGCCTGCGCACGATCGGCCACGACCTTTCCGGCCGGATCGGTGATCGCACTACCTTGGTCGCGCGTGTAACGGAAGCTGGGAGTGGTTCCCGTGTTGCCTTCCGCATCGAAGTTGACCGTGACCGAGGTTACCGCCGCACCGACGCCAGCCAGCGCCTTGTTGGCGCATGCGCAATTGGTCAGCGTGAAGTCGCTCACGTGAGCGCCGGAGGCATCCACGGTTTCACTGAAGAGGAGGCTGAGCCCCTTGATCTTCGTCGCGCCGTCGCCCACCGTCGAGCCAGAGACAACGTAAGGCGCGACATCGTCCCGCTCCACGACGTCAGCCGTCGCAACGACCAGCGCGCCGCCGGCCACCGAACGGCCGGACCCGGCAGCCGGGTACGTGAGGTCGGGCTTCAGACCCGTGTTGACCAAGGTTCCCTCGGCAAAACGCACCGTGGCCGTGCGGATGTTGGCGTCCGTCCCCTTGTCGAGGGCGGTCGCGGGGACGCCGTCCACCAGGAAGTCGCCGTGCGTCAGGGTGCTGCTCACCATGTCCGTGTCAAAAGTGATGGCCAACGCGTCAATCTTGCCGTTGGTGTTCAAGTCACGCGTCAACGCCGACGTGATCTTGGGAGCCGGCGGCGGCTGTAGCGTGATGTCGATGGGTGTGGTCGCCGTTGACGGCGGCGAAACGGGCGGAAGCGTATGCACGCCCTGCACGTCAATCTGGTACGTGCCCGCGGTGCCACCGGGCGCCGCCGCGATGCCCACGTTGAACTCGAAGGACTGGCCGCCCTGGAAGGGACCCGTCGGAGTCCCCGTGAACGTGATGGAAAGCTTGTCGGAAGCGACGCTGAACGTCGCATCGGGCCACGTCGTCGACGCAGTGTCCGTAAACCGGAGCGGGCCGCCACCGCCCTGCTGCATGGTGAACTTCAGCGAAGCCAGTGATTCGGCCGCCTGATTGCCGGGGTTCTCAACGGTCACCTTCACGTTGTGGTTCGAGGCGCCGACCTGGAGTGTCGTCGTCCCTCCCTGGGGCGTGACCGTCAGCGTGTGTTCACCGGCAACCGGCGGAACGAGCACGAGCAACAGGATGAGAGCCACAGCGACGGCACGGAAGCCACCAAGCTTGCCTCGGGAGAAAGACGCGATGCGGAATGTCAAGCGAGCACCTTCTTCGGTTGCCGCAGGCGGTTGTCAGACAACCTGGCCAGGGCTATGCATCGATCCAGGGGCCTTGGCGCAATAAAAACACACCGCTTTCCTCGAGGAGGAGGCAGAGGGATAGAAGGAGGAGATTCCGGGACGTTCCGGGCGCCTAGCTGAGCACGCCGCGAACGCCGCACGAGGGGCAGGTGGTCGTCAGGGGCCGCTCGCCCTCAACCGCGAAGTCCGCGGAGCAGGCCGGGCACTCGACGTCGTGGACCGGCATCATGGCCATGGCCATGCCGTTGCCGCCAGACACTACATGGGGCGCCGCCGGCTGCACCGGCTCAGCCGCGCCGTTCTCCGGCGCGTCCCAGCCGTCCTGGTCCCACTCGTCCTCACCCCAGCGGTAGGCGACCGGCTCGTCGCCCTCAACCGCCTCGTGGTCGCGACGCCGCGCCACCACGATCAGGGCAATCAGGAGAGCCAAGACCGCCAGCGCGCCAAGGCCGATGAGCATCCAGCCCCACAGCGGGATGCCGGATTGGTCCACGACCACACTGTGACCACGCAGATCCGAGGGGAACACAACCGTGTTGTTCGAGTCGCTGAACTTACCGAAATCCTCGGAGTCGCCGAAGAACAGCGTGACGATGTATTGGGTCGACTCCTTGGCCTCGTCCCCGAGGTGGGTCACGGCGGACGCCAGGAACTCAGGGCTGTCGACATCCACGGTCTGCAGCAGCTTGTAGGGGCTGTTGCTGTACCAGACCTGGACGCCCAGCAGCTTGCCCGGCAAGTCCTCGGGGAGGGTCCACGTGATACGGTGGCCGCCCTCGAACTCCTCCACTTCGACGCGCGTGTCCGCGCGCAGCTTGGCCAACTCTTCGTTGGTCAAGGAAAGCACAGCGAACGCGTACGTCGCCTGTGGTCCGAGGCCGCCATCGCTAGCGGCTCGCACGTGCAGGAAGTGGCGCCCATTTGCGATGTCCGAGATGGTCAACTCAGCCACGCTGAGCTGCGTGTCCGTGGCCTGGACCTCGTAGGTCTCGTCCGCGCTCAGCCGGTAGTGGTAGCGCAGCGCCGACTCAGGGTCGCTGGCGCCGGACCACGTGAACGCCGCAGACCGCACGGTGGACAGCGAACTGGCCGAGTGGGTCGTCGACGCGATGGCCAGCGTGCCAACCGGCGCCGTCGTGTCCGCCTTGGTCGTCGCCTTGACAATGGCACTGATCGGGCCGGCATTGCCGGCGCCATCCAGCGCGCGCAGCGCGAAGTGGTACTCCGTCTGAGGCGTCAGGCCGGTCACCGTGAAGGATTCGTCCTGGCCGAACGCCTTCGGCGCCGCCATCCCCGTAACAGCCGTGGCCGTCGCGAAGTTGGAGGCCGTGATGGCGGCCGTGCTGTATCGCAAATCGTAGGCGGTGGCCGTTCCTGTGTTGAGGTCGTTGCCTGGCGCGGTCCACCGAAGCGTCGCCGTGATGGCAGTCACATCCGCATCCACGGGAACCTTCAACCCGGGCGTTCCAGGCGCGACCGTGTCGATCACGATCTTGAACACCTGGGCGGCCGCCGAGCCACCCTCACTGAAGGCAGCCAGGTGGAAGTAGTACGTTCCATCCGTTTGCTCCGGCAGCGTGACCGTCCTTTCCGTCGTCGACGTGTCGGTGCTCGCCACCGTGTCGGTCGCGAGGGTGGATAGCTTGTAGTGGTACTTCACCGACGAATCAGGATCCGTGACGGCCGTCCACGACAGCACGGGAACCTTGCTCTGGCTCGGCACGCCACTGGTGTGCGTGGTCGAACTGATGACCGGAGCGCTGGTCGGGGGCGTCGAATCGGTGGTCGTCGTGAAACTGATCACGTTGGAAATCTCGCCAACGTTGCCAACAGCGTCAGTCGCCCGAATGGCGACGTAATACTTCGTCTCGGTCGTCAGCCCCGTCAGGGAGAACGTTTCCGCCGTGCTGCCCGCCTTGGGTGTCGGCGGCGACGTCACGGAGCCCGCCTGAGCGAAGTTGGCCGCCGTGATCTCGTCCTTGCTGAAGCGAATCTCGTACGAGGCGGCCGGGTCGGCATCAAAGTCATCGTCGCCGGGAGCCGTCCAGGTGAGGACGGCGCCGTTGCCCACGATCGATCCTGCCTGGATGGCCAAGTCGGCCACCTTGCCCGGCGCCGACAGGTCGGCGACGGTCGTAAAGACCAGCACGTTGGACATCACGGCCGCGTTGCCGACGCGATCGATCGTCTTGATGGCGTAGTAGTACTTCGTGTCCGGCGTCAGCCCGGTAACGTCAACGTGCTGGACCGCGCCCGGGTTGGGCGTCGGCAAACCGGACACCTGGGTCGCCGTGGCGAAGTTCGCGGGCGTGATCGGCGAGCTTGATCGGCGCAGGTCAAACGAGGCAGAGTCCACCGCCGTCGGAGTCGTCCATTCCAGCGTCACCGCACGGCGGCCAAGCGTGTTGGGCCGCACGTCCAGGTCGAAGACCTGGTCTGGCGCTTCGAGGTCGGCGCGGATGGTCCGCGTCGTGGCCGGCAGCGCATTGCCATTGACATCCTTCAGCGTGCCCGCCAGCACGCCGATCGTATCGACGCCGTTGTCGCTTTGCAGGAACGGGGCGTTGATCGACAGGGTGAGCTTGCGGCCGTCGGCCGTCGGCGAGATGAAGGTCAACCCACTGGCGCCGTCGGCGCTCACATCGGTGTAAAGGAAATCCGCAGTGGTGATACCATTGCCCGCCGAAATCACCTGCTCGCTGAACTCAAGGTCAACGGTGGCGCTCTGCAAGCCCTTGCTTACTGCGCGCAGGAACGTCGGGGCAACGCCGTCGCGCTCGCTGACACCTGCGGTGGTCACGGCCCGCAAGCCATTGCCCGCCGAATCCGTCAGGGTCGCCGTGGGCGTGTAGGTCAGTTCCGGCGTGGCGCCGGAATCCAGCGCGGCGGTTTCATCGAAGGTGACAACGATGTACGCATCATTGGAGGCCTGGCCAGTCAGGAAGTCATCGACATCCGTACCCTGCACCGACCACTCGCTCGCCTTGAAGGACGAATCCTTGATGGCTTCGGAGAACAACAGCCCATAGCCGTCGATGAAGGTGTTGCCATCGAGGTCCACCGTGGTGGCGCTCAGGAGGCGGGGGACGACGGCATCCGAGGACGTGTGGCGCAGCGTGCCGCCAATGGCGTTGCCGGCAAGATCAACCAACTGCGACGCTGCGGCCAACTCCGCCCAGGGCGTCGCGCCGGTGTCGTAGTCGGTTCCGGCCGTCCCATCTTCGTCGAAGAGCAGGTAGATCGTGGCGTCGTCGCGGCCACCGTTCGTGATCGTCGTCGCCACCTGCCGAGGCTGGTTGGCGGCATCGCCGTACGGCGCTTCGAGGGTCCAATCGGCCGTAACCAGGTTGGGCACGCCCGCCACCACATCATCGATGTCCTCGGTGAAGGTGACCTTGATGCCGTCGACCAGGCCGTCGTCATCGCGGTCGATCGTGCTCGTGCCGGCTATGACCGGCCGGGCACCATCCGTTGCGGTGACGGTGGCCGCCAGCATCTTGTTGCCGGCCGCATCCGCGATCGTCGCCGTCGGGGTGTACGTGACGCTGGGCCGCAATCCGCCCGTGTAGGGCGCGTCGGCGGCCGGGGCCACGAAGGTCATGATCGCCTTGTCGTCGCTGTGGCGGCCACCCGTCGTGACATCCGCCGGCCGTCCGGCCGCATCGCCGAGGCCAGCAGGCACGGTCCATTCGCCCTTGGCGAAGGTGGCTTGGCCGCCCGGCCCGTCGTCGATGGCCTCACTGAAGGTCAGAATCGCGCGGTCGAGGTGGCCGTCTAGGCCGTCGTCGCGCGTGGCCACGCCCAGAAGCACCGGCGCCGCTCCGTCCATTTCGTCCACACCAGCGGCGGCTGCGCCTCCGGCAGCCACGCCGTGCGCGTCATTGCCAGCCAAGTCGGTGATGGCCTGGACCGGCGCGTAGGTGACATCCGGCAGGGAGCCGGTACCAAGCGCGGCATTCTCGGTGAACAGAATGGCGAAGACGTTGTCGTCGGCGCCCCGCGAGCCCGCAGCCCCAGCCAGCCCCGTCGCGGCGGTGTTGATTCCGGTGACGGTCGTGCCGGCCACGCCCCAGTCGGCGAAGTCGAGCGTGTCGTCCTCAACCGCCTCGGACATCGTGATCTGGTAGCGGTCGATGGCGCCGTTGGAGTCAGCGTCTAGCGTCGTCGCGTCCACAACCACAGGCCCCGCGCCATCCGTCGTCGCGAACGTGCGGCCGCCAAACACATGGCGGTCGTGGTCCTGGATGCGGCCGCCGGAGCCCGGCGTGTAACGCACTTGCGGCGTGTCGGCGGTGTCGTAGCCAGTCGCCGCCTCGGCGAACGTCACGTAGATCGTGTCGTCGTCCGCAGATGCGCCCGGCACCGCGTTCGGGTGGTCACTCAGGACACTGATGGCGGCGACCTCGGTGGTGCCGCGGAGGATCTTCCAGTCGGCGTCCACAAGGTTGGCGCCAGCCGCGCCGTCGAGGATGGCCTCGTCGAACGTGACCCGCACGGCGTCGATGCGGCCGTTGGCGTCGATGTCAAGCGTCACGGCCTCGGTGACCTTGGGACCATCAAGGTCAACGAAGGAAGCTTCGTGGTCAGGCGTGATCAGGCAGTCCACCGTGGCGCTGCATGTGCCAGCCCGGTATTCCTGGATGGCATTCGGCGCCGCGCCGACCTCGTCGTCGTCGAAGTCAGCCGTGGCCAAGACCTCGTCCAGGGTGATGATTGCAATGTCCTCGCCTTCGGTGTGCGAAACCGCACCCACGCCCGTCGCGCCGCCGGAAGCGGCGTTGACGTACGTGAAGGCTCCAACACCAAGCGCGCCGCCGCCGCTGGCCCGCACGGGCTCGCTGAAGCGAACCTCAGCCGTCGAGGAGCCGGGGCTGCCGCCGAGCGCCGCAATCACAGCCGGCGCGCCATCGGCGGCGGTCTGCTGGAAGCCCGCAACGGTGTTGCCTGCGATGTCGGCCAAGTGGCCGGTGGCGGAGAACGTCGCCTGCGGTGTGGCGATCGTGTCGTAGTCGGTGTCCTCGGCGAAGGTCACCAGGACGAAGGCGTCGTCGACCGCTCCATCGTCGCCGACCTGGGCGCCAACGATGCGGCTGTTGCCGGAATCAATGATCGTCCAGTCGTCGGGGCTGAACGACGCATCGTCCATGTCCTCGCTGAACTCAACCAGAAGGCCGTCGATGTGACCGTCTTGGTCACTGTCGCGGGTCTCCAGGCCCAAGACAACAGGCGCCGCTCCGTCGCCGGCTCGGCGGTCCTGGAAGTCCTCCAGCCCGTTGCCAACCAGATCCAGAATGCCATCGGTGGCCGCAAACGTCACCGTCGGCGTCACTTCGGTGTCCGTACCCGTTTGCAGCTCGTCCAGTTCGAGCACGATGACCTTGTCGTCGGCCGTCGCGCCGGTGGTGACCGACAGCGGGTTGTCGTTGGCGTCACCGTAGGGCGCGCCGACAATCCACTGATCCACGGGCAGGGTGCCGTCCTGCACCGGTTCGGTGAAGGTCACGATGAGCGCGTCGATGCGCCCGTTGGCCGCACCGCCCGACTGGTCGACCGTCCTGATGGAAGCGATCGCGGGCGCCGTGGTGTCGCTGATGGAGACATCCACGCCGCCAACAACCGCCTTGCCGCCAGCCGCCGAGGTTTCGATCACGGTCGTGCGGGCCCGCACGGCGTCCGCCGTCGAACCGCCCAGGCCGTGGTCGGCGCCGGTGACGGAAAGAGCGCGGTTCAGCGTCGCCGTGGCCGCGCGGTCGCCGCCCGCATGGGAAACGGAAGCGATGCTGCCGGCCCCGACGCCGTTGCTGTTGACGTATTGCAGGTTCGCCACGGCGAGGGCGCCACCCGTGCCGCTGCCGCGCACGCCTTCGCTGAAGAACAGCTCCACCTCCGTTGCACCCGGGTCGCCCTGGATGCGCATGAGCCGGGGCAGCGCGCCGTCGGCGGCCGACTGGCTGCTGACACGACCGAGGGGGTGGCCCGTCGCGTCGATCAGGCGTCCACCAGCGTAGCTGACGGTCGGCGTGTCGGCGGTGTCGCCATCGGGCTTCTCCACGAGCTCCTCGTCGAAGAGCAGGAAAATCGTCGCGTCATCCGCACCAACGGGGGCACCCGCCAGAGATGTCACGACGTTCGCCGGGTTGCCGTTGGCATCGCCGTAGGGCGACGGTAGCGTCCAGTCCGCGGCCGCCAGCAGCGAACTGCCCGCAAAGGAGTCGCTCACGGCGCGGTTGAACGTGACCTCAATGGCGTCAAGGTAGCCATCGGCGTCGCGGTCCAGGGTCTTGGCGGATTCGACCGCCGGGCGGTCGGAATCCGTTAGCGTCGCCCGTGCGACGCCCACCACGCGGTCGTCTGCCTGGCCCGCAATCGTGGCGGGCGCGGCACCGACCGTGTCCTGGTCGATATCGCCGCTGGAGACCGGGGCGTTGAACGTTACAAGGACTTCTGACGGCCTCGTCACGAGGTCGTGGGTGACGCCCGTGATCGCCGAGGCGCCGCCGCTGTTGACATTGATGTAGCTGAGCGAGGTGCCGTCGAGCGCGCCGCCGACCGCCATCTTGACGGGCTCACTGAAGCGCACCGTGGCGCCGGCCGAGCCGGGCGTTGCCAGCACCTGCATGATAACCGGGGCGACACCGTCCGTTGCACGCACGGAAAAAGCCTCGGCGCCCGTGCCGGCCAAGTCCTTGAGGGTGGCCGTCGGAGCGTAATGGATCACCGGGACAACAGCCGTGTCGGCCGCGCCCGATTCCGGGAACTCAATGGTCACGACCGCATCGTCCTCGGTGCCGGACGTGAAGCCCGAGGCGGCGCGAATCGCGGTGGCCCAGGTGCCGCCGTCGTCCTCGACGCTGAATTCGCCGACATCGACGGATTCGTCGTCGATGGCTTCGGTGAAGGTGAGCTGGATGCCGTCGATCTCGCCGTCGCCGTCGGCGTCGCGCGTGAGCGCCGATGCAAGCACCGGGGGCGCCGCGTCACGGGAGGCAACATCGTTGGCCGCCGCCATGACGTTGCCCAGGAGATCAGCCAGGACGGTACCGGAGTAGCTGACGTCGGGCGTCGCGGCCGTGTCGAAGCCGGCGGCGGCGCCGTCAAACTTCAGGTACAAGCGGTCAATGTCCCCCTGGGGCGTCGCCCTGCCGGGCGGCGTGGGGGTCACGGACGTCGGGTTGCCGACGCCCTCAATGGCCCAGTCGGTTTCCTCGAAGACGCCAGTGGCAGTCCGGTCGAAGAACTCGGTCAGCTTGATCTCAAGCGCCTCGATGGAACCGGAACCATCGCCGATCGTGCTGATGGCCGCGATGCTGGGCGGCGTCGTGTCCACCAGTGGCAGGGATGTGGCGGGGACATCGATGCCCGAGGCACCGAAGGCAAAGGCCGAATCAGCAAGGATCTCGATTTCGATGGGCGAACCGGCGCCAACGCCGGCGTCCGCGGGGCTGATCGGCTCGTCCAGCGTGATGACCGCGCGATCGTTGCCGGGGGCGTGGTCGACCGAGACGATCGAGGTCACGTCGCCGCCGGGCACCTGAGTGAGGCTGAAGTCGGTCGCGTCGAGGCCAGCGTCGGCGCCGTTGTCGACAGGGCCGTTGAAGATCATGGTGACCATGGGCGAACCGATCGTGCCTGTCAGGTCCGTGGCCTTGGGCGTGTCAATCGTCAGGGTAACGGCCGGGCCAAGGTTGCCGGCCTCGTCCTCGGCCGCGTCGGCGACAACGCCGAGGGTATCAGATCCGAGACTCGTCGCCGTCAGCGCCGCGTCGAGGGTGACCGTCGCGGTGGACGATGCGGCGTCGTGCGACACCGAAGCGATTCCGTCGCCGGGCGCGCCGCCGTTGTAGGCGAAGTCGGCGGCCTCAAGGGCGTTGGCGACGGCTTCGCTGAAAATCATGAGGACATCGGCGCTGCCATCGGAGCCGATCGCCACGAGCGGCACCGGGCCAGCGCCATCGGTTTCCACCACGTCGGCCGTCGCCACGGCGGCCACGAGGTTGCGGTAGGTGTCGGCCAGGGTGCCCGGCGTGTAGGTGACATCCGGGATGGCGGCGGCTCCGCCAGTCACGTCGGCGAAGAGGAGCTTGAAGACGCCATCGTCGGTGGTCGCGCCAGTGTCAAAACCCGTCGGCGTGGCCCCGTTGACCTGGAAATCGGCCAAGCGGACCGAAGCGTCCGAGATGGCGTCCTCGAACGTCAACTCAAGGGCATCGTAGGCCCCGTTGGCGTTGTCGTCAAGGGCCACCGCATCCGGGGCGCCGGGCGCCGCGAGGTCCAGGTTCACCGTCAGGGGAGCGATGCTCAGGGCGCCACTGGCCTGCCTGACGCGCACATCGAGGGTCATCGAATCGCCGTCGGCGAGGGCGCCAGTGGCCTCGAAGCCGACCGTAAACACGTGGCTGGTACCATCCTCAACGGTGCCACCCGTGAATTCCAGGGTGTTGCGGGAGGTGCCGCCCGGGTTGGTTGCGGCGGCCGTCCAGCCGACCGAAGCCGACGTGGTGTCGCTGAAGACCGCTTGGCGGTCGCCCGATTCACTGCGGAACTGGACGAGGTCATAGTCGCCGTCCGCACTGTCGGGGACCTGATTGATCGGGTTCGACACGGTGATGTCGCGCACAAAGCCGCCGGCCCCCACGGTAATGGACGACGGCGAAATGCTGACGTTTTCGTGCAGCAGCGTGTTGTTGTGGTTCGCTGCCGCCGGGTCGGCGGCCATCAGCACGGCCGTTGGCGCCATCACTAGGAGGGCTACAATCAGCGCGGCATTCAGCGGGCGGGCGGTTGGCGGCCGGGTGGCCGCCTTGATGGCTCGGTTCACGGTGGACCCTCGTTCGGTGGCGTCGAATCAGGGTGATTACCCTGGGTTCCACTGCCGGATGTGCCCCTCCAGTGATCTTGGCTGCTTAAAACCCCATCGAACGGCTTTGGGTGCTTCCCACGGGAAGGCAAGCCACCGGACAGGAGGTCGCAAAGGGCTGGGCGGCGCGCGCCGGGTGGAACGAATGAGTGGGATGCAGGAAGGTGAATGGAAAAAGCGGGAAACAGTCGACTAGGTGATGGCGGAAATTCGCTTTCCGGCTTGCGGCGTCGGCAGATTACGGGCTGTCGTCGATGTCGGGACCGGAGACCTGACCCCATTGGCGCTCGCCCTTGGTGATGGCGCCGGCCTCGTCGATCGTCCAGATCGAGTAGAAGCCGTACGTGGCGCGCATGCCGTCGGCGTCGCGGTCGCGCATGCTGAAGCGGCCGGGCTCTTGGGGCACCTGGAAGGACGCCGGAAGCGGCAGGGCATCCGAGCCAACGGGAATCGCGAAGGTGCGGTCGACGCTGCGCTGGAGGAGCCGGTCCGCGTACTGGTACGAGGTGGGGTTCTCCAGTTCACCGATGTGGAAAACGGTCTGATCGCCTTCGACATGGATGTCGAGGATGACGGACTCGCTGTCCTGGCGGCCAGCGATGGGGTCGCTGGGGCCGCTGAAGAGGAGCACGGGGTTGTACACGGCGACGCCCCTCAGCGCGAGGGGGTGCAGCACGGGAACCTCGTCGAGTTCGCACATCACGTGGGTACGCAGGAAGTCGAAGCGCTTGTCCTTCAGGCCGCCGACGGGGTCGCGGCACACCTCGGTGCGGTCGCCGTCGACGCTGACGACCTGCTCCAGCAGCCACGGGATGCCGTCGCCGTCCTGGTCGGCAGGGTCGGAGTTGTAGTCGTCGGGGTTGCTGCCTGCGGCGATCTCGTCGTCGTCGGCGAAGCCGTCGCAGTCACGGTCGCCCGGGACGCTGCACGCCTTGAGCGGGTCGCTGCCGGCGCCGACCTCGATGCCGTCGCTGTAGCCGTCGCGGTCGGTGTCGGCCACCGTGGGGCGCGTCTGGTAGATGTCCTCTTCGTGGCCATCCCAGAGACCGTCGCCATCGGTGTCAGCGACGTGGGGGTTGGCCCGGTTGAAGAACTCGCGCAGGTTGCGCATGGTGTCGCCGTCCGGGTCGTCGTCCGGCATGGCCGACAGGTCGCCGAACTGGGCGCGCTCCCAGTCGTCCCACATGCGGTCGCAGTCGAGGTCGATGGGGCGGCAGTAGAAGGCGCAGGGGTCACTGTTGACGGCGACTTCCTCACCGTCGAGGAAGCCGTCGCGGTCGGTGTCCGGCTTGTCCGGGTTGCTGCACGTCTCGTCGGCGTTGGGCAGCCCGTCGGCGTCGCGGTCGATGGGAGTGGACAGCGGGTTCAACGGGTCGCTGCTGGCAGCAATTTCGTAGACGTCGCTGTAGCCGTCGCCGTCAAGGTCGGGCAGCGGCGCTTTGTCGACGCCGTCGGCGGCCGACGGAAACGCCAGCGCGGTCACGACGGCGAGGACCGTTAGGACTTGGATTCTTAGAACCATCTCATCACCTGGATGCCCACGGCAAGGCGTGAACAGCCTCATCGACCCCGGCGCTTTCATTTAGACATTGCCGGTCTTCCCTAACTTTCCCGCGCCAAGCATGTTACCCCTCGCCGCCGCGGCGAATTTGATTGGGTCGTCGCGATGTCGACGGACGGTTGGCAGCCGATCAGTAGCGGCGCGTGGCCTGGGCCTTTCCACTCTCGGAATCCAGCGCGAAAGCGGTGTTGCCCTGCGCGCCGTAGAACAGGTAAGCGACGTCGTTGGGCCCCACATCCGTGGCAAACGGATACGAAAGGACCACCGTCACCTCGGTGCCGGCGCCAGGGTTGGTCACGGCGACCCCGTAGTCGATGGTGCGGCGCGTGCGCAACAGGAAGGAAGGAATCACGTGGGTGAACGCCGAACCGCAGTCGCCGCCAGAGGTGATGGCTTGGCGCTGTAGCGTCTGGCGGTTCACGCAAAGTTTCCCATGCACATCGGTGGGAACGCCGTCAACGCGGTCGGTGACGTGGCGGTCGAGGCGCACCGGATCGGTGCCGGGCGTGTACGTGTAGTTAACAGAGATGGCAGTGCTCCAGCCCGAGGCCTCCGCCTCCACGGGCAGGCGCCGCAAGAGCAGGTAATCCGCGTGCTGCACGCCAAAGGCGTTGAGCGCCCGATCCACGGAGTACGGGTCATCGTTGGGGTCGCTACTGACACCGATGCCACTCACATCCACCGGCATCCACGCCGCCTGGCCGTTGGTGGCGCCGGCATAAAACTCGACCCACGCGTGGAAGCCCTGAACCTCGCCGGCGATGTAACCAGACACGATGCGCGCCGGCACGCCCGCGGCCCGCAACAAACTCGTGTACAACGCCGCCAGGTCGCGGCAGACGCCGCCGCCGGCGTCCAGGGTCTGCCGGGGCGTGAGCAGGTCGCTCTCCGAAAGGCGCGCCTCATCGTACTCCAGGTTGTCGACAAGCCAACGAAACAGCGCGAAGGCCGCCTCGGCGCTCGTCATGCCAGGCGAGACCACCCGGTCGACGACCTTCACCACTGCCGGGTCCCCAGGCGTCACCGTCTGGCTGGATCCCAAGTAGGCGGGCGCCGCGCCCGCTGCGGCGTCCCGGCCCACATACCGCGACAGGTCGCTGATGTCCCAAAGACGCACCTCATTGGCGTACTGCGCCACGATTCCCATTGAAAAACGGCCGTCTGGCAGGGCCAGCGCCGAGCCAACCCACACCTGCACCGTCGCGTGGTACTCCAGGCCGGCTTGGTCTGTCACCACCACGCGGTACACGTGAAGCCCGTCGGCCAGGCCGGTCAACGTGTACGGAAGCGCCTTGGCCAGGACCAAACCGGTGGTGGCATCCTCAACACGCACGGAGACTGCATCGTCGGGCAAACGCCCGGAAAAAACCACGGTCCCGTCGGGCGCGTCGTGGCTGCGAGCCAAACCGACGGGCTCCGGCGGCGTCGTGTCAATGCGAACCGGCTCGAAAGCGCGCCACAGCCGGCCATCGAGAACCACCTCGACGCGCCAGGCACCGTCAGCCAACTTCAGGGTGGCCTCGCCAACACCGTCGGCTGAGCGGCTATCGCTCCCGTCGATCTCGCTGGCCGCGATGCGGACCTGCACCGGTTCCGCGTGCACGACCTGCACGACCACGGTGGCGTCGGTGTTCCAGCCGTCCGTGGTCAGGGGCGTCATGAGAATCTGCTCGTACCTGGGCCCACCCAGGCCCTCAACGAACTCCTGAACCCCCTCCAGACAGCCGGCCAGCGACACGCCCAACAGGAGCGTGATGGCAATGACGGCGCGAACACCTTGCACAAAGGTGCGTGGCCGTCGCGTCGTTATACGGTTTGCCTTGGAGCGGCCGCTTTGGCCCAGCCGGCCGCCCCCAAGTGCTGCGAACCCTACTCCGAGGCCACGATCTCGTCAACCTGGTGCGCGACCATGTCACGCTTCTCCTGGTGCTCCTTCAGGAACTCAACGAGGAGGCCGGCCGCCTCCTTCTTGCAGCCGCCGCACAGGCGCTCGCCGCCCCGGCACTCGTCGTGAACCTGTTGCAGGTGCTCGTCATCCTGTGCCAAATGGTACAGGTACGCTTCGTAGACCGGGCACTTGGTCGGGTCGGCGCCCTCGCGGCGCTGCTCCTCCGCCGTGGCGCGCCCCCCCGTCACGCTACGCATCAACTTCTTGCGCGCCGCCTCCGGCTCATCCGTGAGGAAGATGCTGCTGTCGGGCTTGCTGCTCGACATCTTGTCCCCAGTCAGGCCGGTCATGAACCGGTGGAACGTCGCCGACGGGCGAACGAACGCAACGCCGCCCTTGCGAGCCTCGGCGCGGGCAAGCCCCACGTCTAGGTCGCGCACCTCGTGCGCCGTCAGCCGGCGCCCAATGGTCAGCCGGCCATAGGCGTCGTGCCGACTGGTGCCGGCGCGCGTGCCGATGCCCAGATCGTCCAGCACCGACTGCGCCACATCCAGCCAGCGGCTGACCTCCTCGCTGCCCTTGACCGTGATGACGTGGCTGTTGGGGCTGTCCTCGGGAACCGTGACGTTGTACCGGCGCCAGGCCTGCGCGACGTCACGAGTCAACCGAATGTGCGGGTCTTGATCCACGCCGACGGGAACGAGAACCGGGCGCGGCCCTCCGAACTCCTCCAAGTGCTGGACGTGCAGGATGTCCGCCGCCTGCACAAGCGGCGCCAGAACGTGGGCAATGCTGGTGTCCCCGCCGAACCCGTACAAGGCCTGCATCTGGGACCAGTTGACCTTCTGGGCGAACTGGTGCGCCAGATCCTTGACTCGATGGCGGCGCGTTTGGAAATAAATCTCGCCGTTGTCGGGGCTCAGGCCGAGCGCCAGGTAGTTCAGAACGTACTGGTCGATGGCGAGGTCGCGGGCCTTCTCGATCGTGAAGCCACGCGCGGCAACCGCCTCGAAGTCGGCCACGGCGACGTGGACATCGGCGCCCGATTTCTGGTGGGCGATGACCTGCTCGATGACCATCTTGTGACCGAGGTGCATCAAACCCGAGGGCATCAGCCCCGTCATGACGGCCCAGGGGTCCTTCCCCTTCACGGCGTCGCTGATGCGTTCGAAGTCTCGGTGGCCAAAGACGACCCCACGCCGGAACAGGTTGTGGGCATCGTCGAAGACTCCCCACTCGTCTGGTCCAAAGGCGCCGATGCCGAACTGCTCCCGCAGGCGTCCGTAGTCCTGATACTGGGAGCTTCCCCACGGGTCGATGTGCACGGGGCGCCGGGATGGCCAAGCGCTTGAAAAGCGCGGCCGTCCCGGCGCGGCCGAGGCCCGCAGGGCCTTGACCACCAGCGCCAAGCCAAGCGCTTGAAAAGCGCGGCCGTCCCGGCGCGGCCGAGGCCCGCAGGGCTGGGCCCCTGGTCACTTCCGCGTGAGCTTGGCAGCGAAGACGACGGCGGCACCCGCCACACCCAACGCTGCGGCAATGGGCGGTGAACCCGGCGTCGGGGGACTGTTCGGCTTGACGACGGGGTCATGTCGCGCAACCCAGGCATCCACATGGACCGCGCCCCCCGAGTCGTCCAGCGGTCTCGCCAGGGCCCGCCAAGACTCGTCATCCGGGCCTTCAACCCAGAAAAAACCCACGCCAGGCCCAAACCCAACGGTCAACACCTCGCGGTCACGGGATTCAGCCAGCACCACGTCGCCCGCATGCCAGGTGACCGTCTCGTCGCCGATGCCGACCGCCGCCAGGCGGAGATCCACTGGCTCGTCCAGAACGGGTTGAAGAAACAGGATCGCCCCGAGCATCGCCGACAACATCACGTGACCACGGCGAAACTGGTGACGTAGTCGCCCGCCGGGAGTTGACTCGGTACCTCGGGCAGGCGTAGCCAAAGCTGAAGCGTCTCGCCAGGGGGGATCGCCGGCAGCGGGGTCAACGGACCGATGTACGAGTACCAAAGGGTCGACGCGGTTGTCGGGCCGGTGCCACGGTCGATCCCGAGCAGCAGTCGGTCGGCGGTTTCGATCCGGTGGGGCCCATTGCGGAACTCGGCGACATCGATGAGGGGCACCAGCGCCTCGCGCGCCCGGTTTTCGATTGCAACGGGCGCCAGGCTCGTGACGTTGACGGCACCAGGTTCCAACGCGGGAAGAGGAACGGCGCCGGACTCGGGCACATGGATCACCAGGCCCCCCCAGGCGAACAGATCTAGGCGCGCCGTGCTGGACGCGCCAGCCGCGTCTTCAGCCAGCAAATCCAGCGTCCAGCGGTCCGCAGCCGGGGCGACCAGCGCCAACTCGTGCGGGCCCTGCTGGTGCCCCTCGAACTGGGTTGATCGCGCGTCAGCGATGCGCCATGTCACGGCGTCCGCCGGGCCATTCGGGTCCGTTACTGCAATTGTTACGGCAACCGGCTCGCCAGGCTCATACCCGTCGGGCGCGTCGAGGAAGCGGACCACCGGGGCCGCGTTGAGGATGCTCAACCGCGCTTCGCCGTTGCTGTTCTCGGCGGCGGCCGGCGTGGGATCGCCCTCCTCCCAATGATCCGAATGCCAGGCCGTCGACAGGCCACGGCCCGGCGCGGCAGGATATCCCCGGCCCTCGAAGCCCGGCGGCGGATCGGCTCGCCCGGAGCCGTACCCAAGCCAATCGATGATGCGGCCCGCCGGATCAACCAAGGTGGCAGCGTCGCCGTCGTTGTTCCAGACGGTGCCGCGGCGCCAGGCCGGCCCATGCGGTGTGTCCTCCGCCCCAGGCCCACTCCAGAGGACAACCCGCGCGCGCGGCCCCAGCACCCAGCCCGAGTCGAACGTGTAGGTGGTTCCGGCACGATCATGGATGGACCAGCCGGCCAGGTCCACATCGCGGGGTCCCGCGTTGAGCAGCTCGACAAACTCGGGCCTGTCGCCGGGGTCGGAAAACATTTCGGCCACGATCACGGCCGGCGGTTCGTCGCCGTTGCCGGCGACGCCCGGAAACGCGAGCGTGGCAAGGAAGACGGTCAGGGTGACGGGCAGAGCCGCAAGTGGTGAGGTGCCAGAGACCATGCCACGCCATCACGGCCGGGGCCCTTGGCTTGCGTCGAACGGGCGTTGGCCTGTTCCTTTCGCTGACCCTACGGTCGATACCAAGACAGCTTCAAGTATCGGACTTTGGAGCCCCTGGCGGAGTCCGCAACGGCCAGGATGAACTGCTTACGGACGCCGTGGGCGAGGCGCACGCCCCGGCTGATCTCGGACCAGTGCAGCGCGTCCCCCGGCGCAGCGGCGTGGAAAAGCCACTCCGCGTGGCAGGCGTCCGGGTCGTCGGGGTAGCCACGCAAATGCGTTCCAAACTTGAAGCCGCTTTTGGTCACGACGCCGGCGGCGCGCAAGGCTTCATAAGCAGGCTTCGTGCGCGCGTAGTGGTGTTGCCGACCCCTCGCATGGGCTTCAAGGCCAGCAAGATCCTTGCCGGCCACACGAAGAAGACCGCGTCGCATCAGGGATGCGGCCTCGGTCAGGCTCAGGATCAATCGCCCCTCAAGCCGCGTTCCGACGAACTCCCTCGACCACCAGGCATCAGCCACGTCGGCACCTTCCACGATGACGCGGTCGGCCAGCAGCAGGCCGCGGCCGGCCGGCAGGTCGGTAGGCGGCCGGGTGCCGGCGGGCTCCACCTGCTCCAGCGCATAGTGGGTGACGGCCCCATCCTCATCCACCACCGATAGCA